>JAPVVG010000156.1 GCA_028571455.1 Desulfobacteraceae bacterium
CCTAAAGTGAGCTAAAGTGCCTAAAATGCCTAAAGTTGTGGTACGCCTTCGGCGTGCTATAGATCTTCAGGGCTTGGTTATAAGTTCAGATAGAAACAAAGTGAGCAAAGTTGTATGGTGAAAAAAAATTAAAATTGGCAGTGCCGAAGGCGCATTCCTTAACTTTAGGCACTTTAATATACTTTAACTCACTTTAGGCACTTTTTACTCAGTCAAGTACAGCAACCGGTAACGAGTAACCAGCAACGAGTAACCAGCATGGTAGAATTCGCATATCAAGAAATGTTTCCTTTGGGAGATGATGATACGGAATATCGTCCGCTAACAAAGGAGTATGTTTCTATAAAATCATTTGAAGGCACAGATATCATAACAATCGCTCCCGAGGGGCTCACTCTTCTTGCCGGGCAGGCATTCAAAGATGTATCCCACCTGCTCAGGCCGTCTCACCTGGTACAGCGGGACGCCCCTAAAATTATAAGTTTCTATTTTATCTGTTATATGATATAATTTTGGTATATTACGTAAAGCCCGTATTGATGTTCCGGGTGCGCTAGGATCATATTATTGCCAGAGGTATAGAACGTAAAAGGATATTTACAGATGGTGTTGATAGGGATAATTTTTTAAATCGACATAGAAAACTTTGAGCGTAAATATCATCTTGAATCAAATGGGTTTAACTTTGAAAAGGTACTGAGCAGGTATTGGCCGTCGGGAAATATAAAAAGACACTTGCGGCTCGCAGTTTGCTCTGTTTCTGAAGATTTCACAACCCGCAGTCAGTCTAACGGTTAAACGAGGAGAGCAATTGCTTATACGCTTTATCAGTCAAATAGCTATAAGTCTAATTAGTCGAGGGCGTCCCCAACAAGCCCCCAACAAACCCCAAAATGGTTGGGTCCGCAGCGTCCCATTCGCACTTCTCCAACTGGCCCAAAAGAAAGGATTAAAGCTATGCAGATAGAACAATTAGCCAAAGAAGTAATGAACCTAAACCTGGAAGAAAGGGCAGAACTTGCCCAGAGACTTCTGGTCAGCTTGGACGAGGCTCCCCCATCTGAGATCGAAAGCCTATGGATGCAAGAGGCTGAACGTCGACTTAAAGAGTTCCGGGAAGGTAAAATTCAAAGTATACCAGCTAAAGATGTATTTCGTCGAGCTATTAGTGAAATATCGTGATGACTAAATCATTTCTCCCAGAGGCCGACGAGGAGTTTCGGGAAGCAGCGCGTTATTACGAGCATAAATGTCCAGGTCTCGGTCTTACCTTTATTGCAGCAGTACATAAGGCGATATCGTGGATCATGGAAAATCCTATGGCGGCAACTCCGGTTGGCAGTGGTATTAGAAGCAAGGTAGTCGGTCGATTCCCGTATAGCGTATTGTATGCTGTAGAGAGAAATGTGCTTGTTATCATTGCTGTAGCACACCAGAGACGTCGTCCGGGTTACTGGAGAAGTCGGGTTGATTAATCCGACGTCTGCCAGTGCCCATAGGGATAGGACTCTCCGTCACTGAGGGGGCTCTACCACACCTGATACCTTCATAAATCGGAACTTAATTTCATTTTTAACCAGTTCCAATTAAACCCCACTATAGCCCCCCGTATACGCTTCGACAAGATACGGGGAGACACTCTCTGTTGCAATTCAAACACATGACATCAGGCACCTGCCCCAGCAGTTTTCGTGGTTTTTTATGATTATCTTGATTTTTCACAAATAATTATGATATATTATCATGCAAAACAAATCAAAATTAAATCCAATAATATCCAATATCATTGATTTATTTCTTAATATTTAATTTGCAGTGGATAAATATCTATCTCGGAAAATTCTACTTATGACAAAACGGATACAGAAAAATGAGGTTGCAAAAAGGGTAGCATCACGTCTTTCAATTGATGAGAAGGTGTCGGAAGAATATATAGATGCTGTTTTAGAAACCCTATATGAGGCTTTTAAATCAGGGGAAAGTGTAACGCTAAAAAACTTGGGAAATTTTTATTTAGATCTGAGACGGTCAGGCTGTGTATTCAAATTCAATCCAAGTCAAAAGCTGAAAGCACTATTTGGCTGGTCATCTACTTATAAAGGACCTTTGTAACCTGCGAAAGAGCTTTTTGCATATCAAGCCAGTAGAGCGGGACCGAGCTTAAATCGCGGTTTTTTTGAACAGCCTTTAAGTAGCCACCAGCCGATGTTTTAAGAGTTTTTGTACAGGTAAACGCCCGGCCCCTCACTTTCACGTTATGGTTTTAGGAGCATCAAATGAGCAATGAATTATATTGGTTTCCATTCAGAATACAGGAGCCAGGATGTTCGACTGTCGTCTGCGGGCTCTTCTCAAGCCATGATGAGACAATATTAAAAGAATTATTGCATCATTATTGATAGCGAATTTACACAGTTTTGATTCTGTTTATTCGGGAAAGGAGGTTTTATGGGTACTCTTTCTCAGGTAGAAAAAATATCCGAAAAATATGCTGTATCTGCTGAAGAGTTTATTCGTTCGGGCGTAATTACGAATCTTAGGGAAAAACAACGATTGCTTCAGATAGAACGTTTTGAAATTTTAGCGAGATATCAGGCTTCAAATGTAGAAGAATTAAATCATAAGATCACAGAAGGCAGTGCGCCGGAACATCCTGGCTGGGAAGATTTAATTGAAGTTAAGAATATTGAACAGGAAATTAGCGAGATAGAAAATGATATCGGAGCATTATAAGCTAATAAAAGGAAATGTTGAGCGCAAGTTTTCTGATATTTTGAAGTCTGCTGAATTAATCCAGGGAACAGCCGGTCGAATTCGCAAGCTGCGGCTTTATTTAATTGACAATACTTTTGTAGATATTTGGTATTCACCTGATGGCAGCTATTCATACCACTGGGAGCAACGAAATATCAGAGATGCTATTTATCGTCACGACAACGCTCCTCATAAGAAATGGCGAAATGTTTCAACATTTCCCAAACATTGTCATGAGGGCAACCAGCTAAATGTTACTGAAAGTTTCCTGTCGGATGATTCTGAAAATGCAGTCGAAGAATTTCTACGACTTGTCAGACAGCGAATGGTTACTGAGCAGATAGCTACAAAAAAAGACAGATAAAAATAGATGATTGAATGCAAATCAAAAAAGCTACAAAAGTAAAAGTTCAATATCGTCCTGAACTGGATAGTGGAGCTGGAAGACTTGCGGGACATTACTTTATAAGTTGACGTAGTAATTGAACTTAAGAACGTAGTTGACTGTGTTGAATAATTGTAAGGATAAGTTGTTCTTGATATCCATAAAGTCCTTCAACCTGCAGCAACTGATCTTGAAAAGAAAAACATTGAGGTTCAGATCGTATGCAAAGGGGGCATCCTTCCCCTGTTACGTTTGTTGCAAAAAATTTCTTAGAATCCGCTTGCCCAGGGGAGTCATGATTGATTCCGGATGAAACTGAATCCCTTCTGTGCAATGCTCGCGATGCCTGATTCCCATAATTTCCCCGTCCTCAGACTCCGAGGTGATTTCAAAACATTCAGGCAGATCATCCCTGGACACGGCTAAAGAGTGATAGCGCATGGCCTTAAAAGGTTTGCGGATGCCCTGATACAGCGTTTTTCCATCAGCATGAATTACGGAGGTTTTGCCGTGCATGAGTCTCTTTGCTGAAACCACCTTGCCTCCAAAGGCCACGGCAATGGCCTGATGCCCTAAGCATACGCCAAGAATCGGGATGTGTCCAGAAAAATGCTTTATTGCCGAAAGGGTTATTCCAGCCGATTCCGGCCTGCCCGGGCCTGGCGATATTATGATACCAAAAGGATTCCAGGAGACAATATCTGAAATAGAGGCCGCATCGTTTCGGATGACCTTCACCGTAGAGCCTAACTGCTCAACATATTGAACCAGGGTGTAAGTAAATGAATCATAGTTGTCAATTATCAGGATCATCTCTTTTCTCCCTTAGTGCTCTAATTCGTTAATTTGATGACGTATTTTTTTATATTGTTTCACCGCCCGCTTCGGGCTTCGCTCTGCAAGCTACGCCCCGACAAGTCGCTCAAGACGCAAAGAACGCAGAGTTAAATATTTTTTCTTTTGCCGTTGAGAGGACGGCAAAAGAAAATAGCTTATGTTTTTGCTTTCCGCCCTCTCAGCGGAAAGCAAAAAAACACTTTCTCTGCGACCTTTGCGGCTCTGCGGTGATTATAAACTATCCAATTTTAATACGTTACCGTATTTAAGAATACATGTACTTAGTCACTTCCCTTGTAAAAGCTCCAGCGCCTTTTGTATGGCCATGGCTTTATTGATAGTTTCTATACGTTCCCGCTCAGGGTCCGAATCCGCGACTATTCCTGCTCCCGCGCGAACCGTAAGCCGCCCGTTTTCAATACAGGCGGTCCGGATAGTGATCGCCATATCCATATTTCCATGAAACGAAATATAGCCCACAGCCCCTCCGTAAGGGCCTCTTGGTTCCTTTTCCAGTTCTGCGATAATTTCCATGGCTCTGACCTTTGGAGCCCCTGACAGGGTGCCCGCAGGAAATGTAGCGGCAAGAAGATCCCACGCGTCACAATCGGATCGCAGATCACAGCATATATTGGAAACAAGATGCATTACATGAGAATATCGTTCCACAACCATTAAATCGGTTACCTGCACGGTTCCCACTTCTGCTACCCGGCCAAGATCGTTTCGCCCCAGATCAACCAGCATAAGGTGTTCCGCCCGTTCCTTTTCGTCGGCAAGAAGTTCATCGGCAAGCGTTCTGTCCTCTTGTTCATTTTTTCCTCTCGGTCGTGTGCCGGCAATGGGCCTGAGGGTGGCAATGCCGTTTTCCAGCCGGACCATTGTTTCCGGCGAAGACCCGACAAGGGCCACATCATCTATATGCATAAAATATAGATAAGGGGATGGGTTGATAAATCGCTGGGCGCGATAGAGCTCCCATAGATCCGGCAGCTCCTCGCAAACAAAGGGTTGAGATATAACCGTCTGAATCACATCCCCTGCCAGGATATGTTCTTTTATCTTTTTTACGTAAGAGCGATATATGTCAGGCTCCTGCTGAGGAGTGAGAACATACTCCTTTTGATTTACGCGGTCATTATTTCCGGGCAATTGCCGATCAATTACCCGTAAGATGGATTGGACACGTATCTTCGCAGATTCAAAAACTTTCTCAACAGCCTGGTCGGTTTTTTGGTTGTTTTCCCGATCTTCGTCCAGAAAGGTTATAACAATTGCAAGCAATGTGTTTCGAATATTATCAAAAACAAGCAGTTCATCAGGCACCATAAAATTTGCAAGCGGTTTTTCTTTTGGCCATTGATTCGGAACCGCTTCAATAAAGGAAACCATTTCATAAGCCAGGTAACCGACCATCCCTCCCCAGAACCTCGGCAGTTCAGGCATATCAGCCGGATTAAACCTGCTCATAAAGTCCCTTAGAACTGTCAGCGGCTCTCCATTATGAGAAATCTTATTGACGCAACCCTTATTTTGAATTTCCACAAATTCCGAGTATACGCGGATATGAAATCGGGCGGAAGCGCTCAAAAAACTGTATCTTCCCCAGCGTTCCCCTCCTTCGACACTTTCGAATAAAAAAACAGGGCCTTTATTACTATAGATTTTTTTAAGCAAAGAAACCGGAGTTTCCGTATCTGCCAGTATTTCAACACAAACTGGTATCACATTGTTTTGCCTGGCTAAAATGCGGAATTGATCTTTGTCGGGAAATTGTTTTATAAGCATATATATCCTTCTTTAACCGTAATAGTTCAGCCACAAAGGCACTAAGACACTAAGATTATAATATAATTCTCTTAAAATTCATAATTCATAATTTAGGAATTACGAATTTAGGAATTTAGGTCCGCCTATCTACGGCGGACTGTTGATTTCAATCCCTTAATCTCTCAATCATATCCCTTCTTTGTGCCTTTGTGACTTAGTGGCTGAATTGTTACCTTTAACCTAAGTATTTCATGAAATAATGAATCCTGGCCCCAATGACCAGGCTTTCTGTTACAAAATAAAAAAAGACCGTGAAAATTCCCACGGCCTTTTTAAAACAAAAAAACCGCAGGCTTTGAGTTGCCTACGGTCTTTAAAACTTTTAACTAAAATCAGGCTGGTGAAGTTCCGCCGGCAAACTCGTTGATATAAGCCTGCCACCACCAGCATATAAATAACAGATCTTTAATTTTATGATTTCCGATTGTTTTCATTTGTAAATTTTCCTATAAGATTTTGATTTAATAATTGTTTTGTTTTATATTTGTCAAGCTTTTTTTAATCAGCCACCACCGGTAAAACCGGTGGTATGAGGAAGGCCCCTAAAAGGGGCCATATTGAACAATCTTTAGTGTTTATCGACAGGATTAACAGGATTTTTTGGATTTTCTATTTTTCTCAGTCTCCAGACGAGACTGAGAAAGCACAATCACGCCCAAGGGCGGGAAAAGGGAACTTGACTTCCAACCCTTGCCATCTTTAAGCTAAACTTTTGCCGCTATTAGTCCAATTAGTTCCCTCGAAGAGGGTTGACACTTTTTGCCTTTCTTCAGGAAAGGCAAAGAATATCCTGTATATCCTGTAAATCCTGTCTGATGTGTAGTCTTTTATTAACGCCGGAAACGGTATAACCTTTTCATTTCTCACCGGTATAACCGGTGGATTAATTACGATTTAGGAGAAAATTTCAGATATGGCAGCAGAAACACTAAACACGGAGAGAGACCTTTGCAAAACACCCTATTTTGCCCGATTACTGCGTCAGGCTCAAATTTCAATCCTCAAAATATTCAACATATTCCTCCGGTTGAAATTTTCGCCTTCCTTGTACTCGAACAAAATTGAACATTTTTCAAAGGTATCTGGGAATGAAATCTGTTTGGATGAAGAGGCGGGAATTGAACTCGTCAGGCAGATCGGCAAACTCCTTTGCCGGAAAAATGCCAGCATTGCGATTGCAGAAAGCTGCACAGGCGGCCTTATATCCCATATGATTACAAATGTGCCGGGAAGCTCGGACTATTTTCTTTTATCATGTGTAACATATTCAAATGAAGCCAAAATAAATTTGCTTGGAGTATCACCTGAAACAATAAAACAATACGGAGCCGTGCACGAGGAGACTGCAAAAGAGATGGCGCAAGGGGTGCGACGGATTGCAGGCGCAACTTATGGACTTTCGACAAGCGGCATTGCGGGACCCGGCGGGGCAACCGATGATAAGCCTATAGGAACCGTATGTATCGGGCTTGCCACGCAAAAATATGTAAAAGGGTATCGTTTCAACTTTGCCGGCAATGACAGGCTGACGAATAAAAAAATATTTGCCATGAAAGCCCTTGATCTGTTGAGAACGGAACTTCTGGAGCAAAATTGATGGCAATTAAAAAAGGACAGATATTGGAGCTTAGAGTCTCGGATATTGCCTTTGGCGGCAAGGGGCTTGCACGGGTTGACGGCATGGCTGTTTTTGTTGATGGAGCAGCCCCTTTAGACCTGGTTGATGCCCGCATAATAAAAAAGAAAAAAAGCTATGCAGAGGCCCGAATAGTATCAATAAAGGAGCCGTCTCCCTATAGAATAGATCCGCCATGCATGTACAGCGGCTATTGCGGCGGATGTAAGTGGCAGTTTTTAGCTTATGACAAGCAGCTTGAGTTCAAACAAAGGCATGTCATCGATTCTATTGAACATATAGGACTCATACATGATCCTGTAGTACATAAAACAATCCCTTCTATTCGGATTTTTGAGTACAGGAACAAAATGGAGTTTACATGTTCTGATCGAAAATGGCTGCTGCCTGACGAGATGAATAAAAAGGATATTGCTGCAGGCTTTGCCATTGGTCTTCATGTGCCGGGGACATTTAATAAAGTGCTTGATACAAGGGCATGTCTGCTTCAGCCAAAACTTGGCAATCATATCCTCGAGGATGTTAGAAATTATATTAAAAACTCCAAAATTCCTGTATATAGTCTTTACAGCCATACCGGGTTCTGGCGTTTTCTTATGCTGAGACATTCCGCTGCCTATGACCAATGGATGGTTAACATAATAACTTCGGCGGAAGACAAAAAAATTCTGCGACCTCTTGCTGATTTCTTGACGGACAAATATCCGAAAATAGTCTCGGTTGTAAACAACATTACTGCTCGCAGGGCTGGCGTGGCTATTGGAGAATATGAGATATTGCTTGCCGGAGCCTCCTGCATAGAAGATAAAATCGGCGCTTGTGAATTCGAGATATCTGCAAACTCATTTTTTCAGACTAACACACCGGGTGCAGAGCAGCTTTTTCAGACGGTCAGGGAATATGCCGGACTCAGCGGCAAAGAAAGGGTTGTGGATCTATACAGCGGCACAGGGGCGATATCTATTTTTCTTGCAGATAGCGCAAAAGAGATAATCGGCATCGAGATGGCTGCATCTGCCGTGACTGATGCGCAAAATAACTGCAAAAAAAATATGGTATCAAATTGCCGGTTTATCCATGGCGATATAAAGGACCGCCTGCCACAGGTTACGGCAAGGCCTGATGTTATGATAATCGATCCTCCAAGAGTAGGTATGCACAAGGCTGTAGTAAAGCATGTTCTTGAAATAGAGCCTGAAAAAATTGTTTATGTATCCTGCAATCCCGCAACCATGGCAAGGGATCTTGGGTTGATAAAGGATAAATACAATCTGTTGGAAGTACAGCCGGTTGACATGTTTCCTCACACATATCATATAGAGTCGGTGGCAAAGCTTGTAATAAGAGGATACAACTGCAATGGTCATTGAGATGAAGCCGATAGGTTTTGTGCGCCATGAATTTGAAAAGGTTCCTAGGCATTGGTCTGTTTCAGATGTGGAAGGGAGGCTAATCATTAATGATGAATATCTCGAGGGACTCTGCGATATCAAGGCCGGTCAGCAAATTGTCATAATTTTCCATTTCCATAAAGGCCCGGCATTTATCCCGCGCTATCTCAAGCAAAGCCCCCCGCACCGCAAAGAAATAATGGGGGTTTTCAGTTGCTGCTCGCCACGGAGACCAAACCCGATCGGCATGTCGGTTCTAAAAGTTCTTAAAGTAAAAGGCAATGTCATTTATGTTAAAGGTCTGGATATGTATGACGGCACCCCTATTTTGGATATCAAACCCCATATTATAGACAAGCACACCTGTCCGAGTTTTGAGGGAAACAAATAATGACAAAGCAAACAGATCTTCCATTAAAAGGTAAAAGCGCCAAAGAGGCTCAGGTATCTTCCGCAGGTCTTGCTTTATTGGGTGAATTTTGCATTGGCCTTGGTGTGCTGGATTGGGTTGACGCTTATATGCCTAAATCGGGCAAGGGCGCACATTTTAAGGCCAGCGAATATGTCTTCCCGTTGGTTTTAATGCTAAATAGCGGAGGCCGCAGTCTGGAAGATATAAGGATTATCCGGCGTGATTTTATGTTGAGGGATATATTGCCGCTGAAAAGAGTTCCCTCGTCTGATGCAATCGGAAACTGGTTAAGAAGAACGGCTGATAGAGGAAGGCTGTCGGGGCTTGAAAAGACAAACAGAAAATTGTTAAAGCAAGCGCTGGAATATGATGATATAAAAAACTATACGTTAAATATAGATGTCACCGTAATAAAGGCTGAAAAAAAATCAGCAAAGCCAACCTATAAAGGATTTAAAGGCTATGCGCCGTTTGTCGGCCTTCTGGCGGAAAACGGTTTGATAGTTAGCGAAGAGTTTCGTGAAGGGAACATAGATCCTGCTTTAAAAAATCTTGAGTTTTGTAAACATTGTATAGGCCAGATGCCGGCAGGCAAAAGTATAGGGCGGCTGAGGGCCGGCCCCCCTTCCTACCAGGACGATATAATAGAGTTTTGTGACAGAGAAGGTGTTAAGTTTGCCATAGGCGTCAATCTTGATGAGAGCATACTGCGGGCAATCGGCTCTATTCCTGAATCTGATTGGAGACCTTACAGGGAAGGATATATAGCGGAAACAGCCTCCTCATTTATCGGAATAAAAAAGACTTTTCGAATAATAGCATTGCAAGGGAGATATCAAAAAGAACTGTTTAATAAAGAGGATGCCAAATCAAACTATTCGATAATAGCAACAAACATCAAGGGCTCTGCCCGAGATGTTTTTAAATGGTATAATCAGGGCTGCGCAAGCAGCAAGAATCGCATTAATGATCTGAAAGTTTGTTTTGGCATGGAAAGAATGCCTTGCGGTCAAATTGGCGCAAATGCTGTTTTTTTTAGAATCGGCGCAATATCTTACAACATCAACCGATTATTTTTACTCAAAACCTCAGGCAAGTCATTGCATAAGCGATAGATGCATTCACTGAGAAATGGTTTATTCTATTCCTGAGACCTTTGCAAAACTATCGTTGTTTGTCATTTCGACCAAAGGGAGAAATCTTAACAGACTTGAAATGGTGTCAAAGCTTGAATTGTGAATAAGAAAAGTTTAATTCACAATTCAAGCTTTGACACCATAGTTTATGACACCATAGTTTAATGCGTGCGAGGGGAGGTTGAGATGGCTAAAAAAAGACTTTTTATTAGTGACGTTCATTTGGGGGCGGGGAGGTACAGTGATGAAAGCAAGAGTAGCGAAACCCATAAATACGAATGGGATTGGTTGTCAGAAGATGAAACCAAAAACTTTGAAAGTTTCATAAAGTTTCTTCGAACGGTTTATTCTGAAAACATACGAGAAGTCATCCTTCTAGGTGATATTTTTGACAACTGGGTATTTCCACACGATTTGGTGCCGCCTACAATGGATGAATTAATAACCGCACAAAAAAACAAAAAAGTAGTAACAGAATTAAATAAGTTATCGGAAAAGTTTCCTGTATTCTACGTTCCTGGTAATCACGACATGCACGCAACAAGAGAGACGATGAAAAAACATTTCCCAAAGATCATATTTTGCCCTGAACAATTCACAGCAGGACGATTAATTGCCGAGCATGGTCACAGGTATGCAATGTTCAATGCTCCACCACAATTTTCAAATAACTTTTTGGGACTGCCCATAGGATACTTCATTTCTAGAGTTGAAGCCTCGAAGAAAGCTATGACAAACAGAGAAGACAGGGCTTATCGTACTTATGTAGACGACTTCATCGAGGTTGTTGGACGCCCGACGTTGTCACAGTGCGTATTGGAAGCGGTAATTGAAGAAGCTGAATTGGATGAAGATATAACATACAAGATAAAGAAAAAAACCGGCGATTTTAAATTGATATCAGCGCTAGATGTAAAAGAACAATACAAAGATATTTATGATGATTGGCCTACAAATATTGTTTCAAAGCATAGAGCTGTTTTTGCCGAACTTGATATGCTCGGACCTATTGCAGACAAGCTTTGCAAAAACGGAAGATACAAGGTTTGCATTTTTGGACACAGTCACAAATCAGAAATAGATAAAGACACCTGGTTTATTGATGACAGGATATATGCCAACGCTGGATATTGGTGTGGCTCCAAGTGCACCTTTGTTGAGACCGAGAAAAACTTCGAGGGCTATCGCGTGGGCTTAGTAAAATGGCTCGGTAACGATGAAATAAAACGAGGCGAAATTTATTCCATATAGAGACTGTATCGGGTCGTTCGGGTCGGATCACGTCAACCGACTTTCAGTCGTAAACTGGAGGAAAAATGGATAAGAATGGCATAACTATTCAAGACTTAAGTCTTCAGGAGATTACATTAGAAAGACTGCCACGTCTTAAAAAGTTAAGGGATCTCCATTTTGATACTAAACCTGAAATTTGTTTAGAGCTTCCAAGGCTTATGACCTATTATATGAAATATCCGGATAACAAGGAGGATTCGCCAGAACTCAGATCAGGGAAGTTAAACAAGTATATTTTGGAGAATAAAAGGCCGGTGATTATTGATGACAATCTCCTGGCAGGTACTACTACTACCAAACAGATTGGAGTGATCCTCTATCCTCATTTACTGGCACAGAGCATCTGGCCTGAATTGGAGACAGTAAGCCGCAGGAAGAAAAACCAATTTGGCATTACCGTAGAAGAGATTGATGAGCTCAATTTTGAAATTTTTCCTTACTGGATGAATCGGACTATCCAGGAAGTAGCCAGAAAAGAAAATGGCAATCCACCTTGTCAAAGGCTCATGGAGCGTATTGTATTTTTCATTGCCACTAAAGCATACTGTATCTCTCATACTGTGCCAAATTATACTGCGGTAGTGGAACGTGGTCTTCTGGATATTATCAATGAGGCAAAGGAAAAGGAATTATCCCTTGGAAATTCAAGCAATAATAAGGAGAAAAGAGATTTCTATCAAGCAGCGCAATTATCTCTAAATGGCATTCTTTCCTACGCCGCCAATCTTAGCAGGCTTGCTGCAAGCATGGCCCAAGAGGAAAACAACCCTGTACGAAAAGAAGAGTTGCTGAGGATGAGTGAAGTCTGCAGCAAGGTTCCGGCCCAAAAACCGGCAACCTTCAGGGAGGCAGTAAATGCTGTTTGGATCTGCAGGATAGCGCTTCTTCAGGAGAATTCCAGTATTGCTATGAGCCCTGGCCGGCTGGATCAGGTGCTTTATCCTTTGTATCGCAGGGATATGGAGCAGGGTATGAGCTTAAGTGAGGCCGTTGAATTAGTGGGATGTCTCTGGCTTAAGATTTGCGACCAGGCCCCTTTAGCTCCAGAAGTAAGTGAGGAACTATTTGGCGGTAGTGGATGTAATCAGGCCATTACATTGGGCGGGATAGATATGGAAGGAAAGGATGCCGTGAATGACCTTACATATGTGATGTTGAGGGCTACTGAGCTCTTAAAGGTGCGCGATCCAAATATCAATGCCCGTTACCATCCTGAGATACATAACAAGGAGTATCTCGAGAGGCTTTGTGATGTGAATATCAATACCGGGGCCACCCCATGTTTTCACAATGATATATCTGCTATTGAGGCCTTACAAGGTCAAGGGGTAACTCTTGAGCATGCCAGGGATTATTCCTCTGTAGGCTGTGTAGAGCCTACAAGCAGTGGACGCACCTTTGCTCATACGGGCTGTATATTGATGAACCTTCCTTCTGCGTTAGAATTGGCCTTCTTTCAGGGAAAGCACAGGCTTACCGAAGATGAGCAAATTGGGCCTGTAACAAAGTCGCCAGAGGACATGGTCTTTTTTGAAGAATTTAGGGAAGTCCTGGCCACACAACTTGCCTGGCTTATTGACCAGGCAGTTACTCTAAACAACAACTTTGGCAAGGCCTATCAAAAAATTCATCCAAGCCCCATGCAATCCGCCCTCATGGAAGGCTGCATGGAAAAGGGCAAAGACGTTATCCAGGGAGGTGCCCTTTACAACTCCTCTGGTGCTGCCATGATTGGAATAGCCGAGGTAGTAGATTCCATGACTGCGATTGAAGAGTTTGTGTTTAAGAAAAAACTTGTTCCTTTCTCTGAATTACTTGAGGCCATGAACAAAAACTGGGAAAATTATGAGAAACTTCAGGCGATGGTGAAGACATCAACCGAGAAGTTTGGCACAGATAGTGAGATGGCCATGAAAAATGCAGATTGGTTAATAGCTTTTCTCCACAATACATTTCAAAGTAAAGAGAATTATAGGGGTGGTAAATATACAGTCGGCTACTGGACGATGACTAACCATGCTGGTTTTGGTGCTATGTCCGGGGCGCTGCCCAGTGGACGGGTCAAGGGTGAGCCTTTCCCTAGTGGTATTACTCCTGCCTCTGGTGCTGCTCCCGAACTTACGCCTTGCCTAAATTTTATCGCCAATCTTGACCACACCAATATTGCTGATGGCCATGCCTTAAACTTAAAATATACTCCATCTACCACCACTGTGCCCAAGTTTGCCGACACCATAGAGGCGTTCTTTAAGATGGGAGGGTTACAGGTGCAATTCAATATTATTGACAGAAAGACACTTGAGGATGCCAGAAAATACCCTGAAAGGTATCCCGATCTCTTTGTCCGGGTATCTGGGTATTCGGCCTACTTCAAGGACCTAAGCCCACACATGCAGCAAGAAATCATCACCAGGGCAGAATATCATCTGAATACTGGAAGAGAACTGCCTTATTAGCCACAGCGGAAAGGAGGTCCAATGAACTCTCTGTTAAGAAGATACACAATTCCACTAAACGCGGCAGACAGGATCTTCCGGTTATTTAGAGTGCCACCCAGAATACCGTTTGCACCCTACTTTGAAAGGAAAGCAGGTCAGAAATTCCTAAAGGTTATTGAGGGAGAAATAGCAGAGACATTTCTGGAAGTACTCCTCTTTTTTATGAAGGTAAAATTTATGTTGGATCCCTCTTATAGAAGAAATATTGAGAATTTTAAAGGGCGTTATCAATTTAAGAGCAAAGATGGTGAGGTTAGTGTGTTTGTTGAGTTTGACAGTGGCAAGATGGATATTAAGGAAACATTGGCTGATGAAGTAGATGTTAGCTGTATTTTCAAAGATGGAAGGTCTTTGATGAACCTTTTGCTTTCCAGAGACAGGGACATCTTGCGGGGTCTTCTCAACAATGAGATAATGTTAACCGGTAACCTCAACTACATGTATAAATTCGGCTTTATGGCCAATCATCTTCAACTGGAGCTTATGGGTAATCTGCCTATATGAATTTATGATCTCTTTAATAAAAGGATCTTCCTTTTCACAGCCCCAGCCTCTTATTTTTGATATAAAAAGACATGCCTTAGAAGACGGCCCAGGCATTCGCACCACTCTTTTTTTTAAGGGATGTCATTTGCACTGCATCTGGTGTCAGAACCCGGAATCGATTGACCCTGCGCCTGAAATTGGCTTTTATCCTAAAAGTTGCATAAAATCTGGCGAATGTGTGAAGGTGTGTAAGACAGGTGCCTGTCAGATGAAGAATCCATGGAGGATTGATCGGGAAAAATGCGACAGGTGCGGTGATTGTGTAAAAGTATGTACTGGTCGGGGTTTAAGACAAATAGGCTGTTTTTACCCTGTAGAGGAATTAATCTCTATTCTCCTTCGTGATAGAGTGTTCTATGAGGTTTCCGGGGGAGGAATTACACTTTCAGGCGGGGAGCCAACGTTCCATATGGAGTACATATCCTTAATTTTCCAGAAATTGAAAATGCAGGGGATTCATACAGCCATTCAAACAAACGGGTTCTTTGACTGGTCTGAATTTAAAGCAAAAGTTTTGAACTGGGTTGACCTGATTATGTTTGACGTAAAACTGGCAGATCCAAAAGAGCATCTAAAGTATACAGGCCAGAAAAATTGTTTAATCCTGGAAAACCTTGGCAGGCTTCTCAAAGAGAGGCCAAAAGACATTATTCCACGAATCCCACTTATCCCGGGCATAACGGCTACCGCTCAGAATTTGAGAGCTATATCTGAACTGTTTCAGGGTCTCAAGGTAACCCGGTGCTCTCTTTTGGCATACAATCCCGCAGGTCTTTCCAAGGCGGAAAACATTGGCAAACCAATACCACCTGAACTTTCCAGGCATATGATGACACCAGCAGAAGAAAAAAAATGCCGGGAGATATTCTCCTGGGCAGAGCTGGTTGGATTTTGAACCCATTATGAAAAGGGGGATTTAGCATGACGAAGATACCAAGGTTTCGCTTTTTTCTGGTATTTGTGGGACTAATATTTCTGTGCGCCTGCGCCCAGCCTGTGCCAAAGAAGACAAGTGGTCTACTCGAAGGCAAGTTTAGCGAATTTAAGCTTGAAGCTGAATGCAAGGATGATCCCTTGATCTCTGAGATTAAGAAAGATATGGAAGACAAAACCTCTATCCTTGATCTGATGAAGTTCTATCTTAAGGAATTAGAGAAAGATGCAAGCCCTGATTCCCGCTGTTTAAAGAAATTGGAAAAACTCTTTGCCTGTGGCCAAGCTATAAAGCAAGTTAAAGGTCACTTTTATGGTATTACCCTGGTCCTTAAAAAAGGGGAGCATCCTTATGGTGGCTTTTTGAATCAACTCTGGGTTACTACTGTAGGCGGTGTTTCTCCCTGGGATGGGAAAATATTTGATTCCGTGGAGCCCGAGCAATTGAGATTTTACACAGAGGGGTTTGAAAAGGGGAATGTTTCCACTTTTTTGGGGATAAACTGTTTCAAGAAATATGAGGAGTCTCTTTTAAATGTTGCCGGTATGACGGTATTGAACTTCTGGATGAACCTGAAAGATGCCCCGAAAGAGGAAAAACAGAAATATGGTTATAATAAAAAAGGGGGGTTGTTTATTGCCAGGAAGGCCAAATCCGTGGATCCAAAAAATCCTGACAAAGAGGTTTTCCAATTAAACTACCGGTGGAAAAAACTAGAAAATCTGCCTCCCAATAAATATCTGATTGATGAAATTGTCCTAATCGCAGATGGTCTGTACCTGGGCCAATTGCTCTATGCTACCGGACATCTGTTGGAAGATTATGACCCGGAGCGAAGTCCGCATGAATATAACTATGAGAATTTTGGATACTTTTTGCTCATGGATGATGAATGGTATGAAGAAAGGGAAAGGCTGTTTCCTCGAAACCGATAAAAATTTTGAAAACAAGGAGGATAACATGAAGCGTTTATTGTATCTTGTTTCATCCATTCTATTTTTGGCAATGTGCGTTTGTAATTGCTCAATCCTAAAACAGACTCCCACACCTATCGAAAAAAAGATGCTCACAAAATTTACCAAGAAGAAATGGTGTCATTATGTTGCAAGTTTAGTTATGTTGTGAGTTTTGGATATACTTCTCTTTAAATATCAAAAATATATTTTCTTTGTATATAATTCGTCTTCTTATTATATTCTTCAATAAAAAGGGGTTACAAAAACTCGTAACATAAGGGACATACTAAACTATTCAACTTAGTTCATGATGTGCAATATGTTATTCGGGTTACATGCCGAGAAAATCACGAATATATGCCCGCCCGCCTCGCCTGAGCTCGCGATGGCGGGCAGGCTCCTGGAGCCTTGCACTATATCATTGCCTGGGGATCGGTGCAATCCAGCGGCAAATCAGTAATTCGAGGCGAGAAGACAGCAAAAGCTAAAAGATATTCGCTAACCGGCAAATAATTTAATACCCCCTCTATAGACTACAGAAACAAATAATTGACATTGTCCCTACAATGCCATATCATACAATTATGAAAATATTTAAATGGAACGCGGAAAAAAATGATATCCTTGCCAGGGAAAGAGGAATTACATTCGAAGAAATAGTTAAAAGAATTGAGTATGGAGCTAAAATTATTGAAACGGATCATCCCAACAAAAAAAAGTATCCGAATCAACAAATTCTGATAATTGATGTAGATGGATATGCCTATTTAGTTCCATGTGTTATAGATAAAAACGAGTATTTTCTTAAAACGATTATTCCCAGCAGGAAGGCGACCAAGAAATACCTTGGAGGAGAAAATGATTAAAAAACAAAAAAAGATAGATTTTGATGAATACGAGAAAGAAATTTTAGAGGCATACGAAAATGGAAAGCTAAAGCCCTCAAAATCGCGGACTGATTACCAGGCAATAGCCCGTAATACGATGAAAAAGAACCGTAAGATCAACATAAGAATTTCGGAAAATGACCTTTCCGCCTTACAAAGAAGAGCCGCACGGGAAGGCATTCCTTATCAAACATTAATTGGAAGCGTGCTTCACAAATATGCCAGTGGATTCTTAAAAGAAGCCAGATAAAAAGTGCTTAATATTTATCCATGTCGAAATAATAACGCTTGCATTAGCAGCATAGTCAACAACGTTATATATTCCACGTATATTCCCGGGTTCTTGGAATGGAAAAGCTTGCAGGTTCTCTAAAAGCGATGAGGAATGTGAATAATATAAATATCCTGATAACAGGCGGCATTCTGCTGACCATGTCGGATTCAATGGAGGTCGTTGAAAATCCGGCCATCGGAATCAGGGACGGGAAAATACTTTTTGTTGATACCGGCTACGATCCGCAGTCAAATCCTTATAATGCCGGAGAGGTTATAGATGCTGCAGAATCGATTATCATGCCGGGCCTTATCAATACTCACACCCACCTGCCGATGACATGTTTCAGAGGGCTTGCCGATGACATTCCTCTGAAGGACTGGCTGAACAACTACATCTTCCCTGCAGAAGCAAAATATTTAAACAAAGACACGGCCTATTACGGAGCCATGCTGGCAATAGCGGAAATGATTCTCTCCGGCACAACAACCTTTTGCGATGGATATTTTTTTGAAAGCAGCGTTGCCCGGGCGGCAAAAGATGCTGGAATGCGAGCCGTCTGCTGTCAGGGGTTTGTCGATTTTCCCGCGCCTGACAATCCTGATTCCGCAAGCAATATACAAATTGCGGAATCTTTTATTACAAGCTGGCATGATGTTTCCGGTCTGATTTCTCCTGCCCTGTTCTGTCATTCGCCCTACACCTGTTCCCCTAAGACGCTCCGGGATATCAAACAGATTGCAAGAAACAGCAAAACCCTTTTTTTAACCCATTTGTCTGAAACCATAAGCGAAGTGGAAGAACTCAAACAGCAATATGGAAATACACCTGTGCGTCATCTCTACAGCCTGGGCATATTAGACGATTTTACAATTGCTGTTCACTGCAATTTTGTTGATGAAGATGAAATCAAAATGCTTGCCGATGCCGGAGCAAAGGTATCGCACAATCCGGAAAGCAGCATGAAACTTGGGGCGGGCGTTGCGCCTGTTCCGGCAATGCTGAAACAAGGGGTTATAGTGGGGCTTGGCACAGACGGCTGCGCAAGCAACAACGATCTTGATCTTTTATTAGAGATGGATACAGCCGCCAAGATTCACAAGCTTACAACAATGGATCCCACGGTCATGGATGCGGCAACCGTACTGCGGATGGCTACTATCGATGGCGCAAAACTGTTAGGCCTTGAAGACAAAACCGGGTCCATTGAGGTCGGCAAATGCGCAGACATCATTATCCTGGACACCAATAAACCTCACCTGACTCCCATGTACAACTGCTATTCACATATAGTATATGCGGCATCTGGATCGGATGTCTCAACAAGCATAATTGACGGAAAAATCGTCATGAAAGACAGGCGGCTTTTGCATATGGATATTTTCGATATTATGGACAGGGTAAGAAAGATTGCAAGAAATATCGGGAATCATTACTTTACATTATGAACTCTTACCAGAAAGAGCAGTCAGATGCGTTAGACATGGTTAGGAGCCTTCTTTCGACCTTTTCTCCAGAGGAAAGGCAAAAGCTCGAATCCGAGGTTGCCGATTATTTAGGGTTTCGCGAGGAGGTAGCCTCCTTTCTCTCAACCCATTTCAGCAGGGTATGTACGCAAAAATGCTATCAGAGCCGGCTTAGCGCCTGTTGTACGCGCGAGGGAATTATTACATTTTTTGCAGACGTGGTTGTCAATGCTTTGATGTCGCAAGACAGGGAGATAAATCTTTTGCTTGAGGTTCTTAAAAAACCGAACAATGGATTTAAGTGCGTCTATTTAGGGGAAAAAGGTTGCCTGTGGCGGCTTAAGCCTATTGTTTGCGAGATGTTTCTGTGTGAACATGCAAAAAAAGAGGTTTTTAGCGAAAACCGGCAGCTCAAGCACAAATGGGATGAACTGAAGCAACGCGAGAAACTTTACACATGGCCGGATCGCAGGGTTGTTTTTGATACACTTGAAAGTTATTTCATAGAGGCCGGATATTCTTCGCCCCTTATGTACATGCACAACAGCCCCGGTCTTTTGCGTGTAAAGCAAAGAGCGCTTTCAGGCACTGCGTCTTGCAAAGGCGGCGATTGAAAAGTCCGGATCAGGCTTAGGGCTCGGTAAAAAATAACTTGGTAGAATTTGCGCCCAAATTTGCCGTAGATTTAACCGATCTGATTGAGCAAAACCGCAGGAATAGCGAGCTATTTCGAGGACTTTTGTGAATGAAGATCGGTTGAAGATATGGTGAAGTTGGGATGCAAAAATGCCAAGTTATTTTTTACCGAGCCCTTAAATGCCTTGAGAAGCGAAGTATCCATTACAGCTTCATAGCCGGTTAATCGGGCCACAACTATATTATCCTTATCAAGGAATGTAAAATCGCATGTTATTTTATGGTCTGTCATCTCCTTTACCTCAAGCACTGCCGTTACTTCATCGAGCGGGAAAGCCTTTTGATACTGACGGTAAGAGGAGGTATAGTTAGGAAGTGAAACAAGGCCAATTTCCTTAAAAGAGTATAATATCGCCATTTGAAATGCCGAGTCCATGACAAGAGGATCCCCTATCCATCTGCTTCTTAATGGTTCGACCATCCACTTTGCCGGCAGAGGGGCGGCAGAAATCCGCGCTACCATCCTGTTTGACGAATAATCTGTAATTTCCTTTATTCCCTGAAGTTCAATGCCATGAAAAAGGATTTTATCATATATCTCCTCTATACTCACCGGGTAAGGTCTTGAATCGATCTTTTCCAGCCGCTCAAAATGCGGCGGCTGCGAGAAACTATTTGTTAAAACAGCTTTTGCCCTGTAGTGAACAATATCCATGCCATCCTTTATGCCGTCCCTTATTTCAACATCGACTTCAAAAAAAGGGCCATTCTTTACAGGCCTGCCCGCCATGAGCCTGATCATTTTTTTTTGCTGGTCAAGCCTGATGCCATTTAAAGCCTGTATGTCATCAAGACCGTGTAAGAAAAGACCGGGATTTCCATGAAGCGCTCCATGCCCTAACCATTCAGCTATAAGCGCAAAAGGAACTACAGGTTTTCCTCCAAGAACATGTGATTTAAGGACAGGATATCTATCAACATCTATTTCGCGTTTTATCATTAAAGAAAGTTTATCTTTTTTCTTTAATGATGGGGCCTGTTTCAGGGCAAAACTTTCCGTTTTTATAGCATCTTTGTTTTGTTGAGTAAGAATTTCTGCGCCGACAACAACCTCCACAGGAGAGTCTTTATCTCCCATCATTTCGCGGAGCATACACATAGCTCCTGAATCGATTGGAATCAGCTTTATGTTGTTTCGCTCAAATTCCCTTTTCAGGGCAGGCGACACCATGCCGCCATCCCACGGTCCCCAGTTGATAGAGATGACTTTGCATTCAGGCCGGTTTATAGACTCCTGTTGCGCTATCTTGTTTAAAACCTCGTTAGCCATAGCATAATCGGCCTGGCCTTTATTTCCAATGCGGGCGGTTATTGATGAAAAAAGCACAATGTGCTTAAGACTATCCTGTTTTGTAGCTTCGAGGATCGTTTTGAGCCCCTTAACCTTAGTGTCAAAAACCGTTTCAAACTGCTCAATAGTTTTGTCTGTTATAAAGCGGTCTTTTAGAATTCCGGCCCCATGTATAATTCCTTTTATCGTTCTATGGGCCGAGCGAACATCATCAAGAACGGAATTGACGGCGTGAAAATCGCGGACATCCACCGAATAATAGAGCGATGTAGCGCCGGTTTCTCTAAGTTTCTGCATGTTTTTTGAAATTTCGCGATTTGCCAGATGCTTTTTAAATAATTTTTCCACCAAGGCAGGCGAGGCGTCTTTTTTGCTTAATTCATTTTCGATAATGGCTTTTTTTATCGCTGTTTCATCATGAACAGAAGCAAGCCATTCAGGTTCCGGCGATGGATATGGAGAGCGACCAAGAAGAACAAGTGTAGGCTTTACATGTTTCGCAAGGGCGTATGCCGCTGCTGCTGTTATGCCTCTGGCGCCTCCTGTTATAATGACTACGTCATCCTGGTTAAGATCTATGTCTATAGTATCTTGAGGATAAGGAGAGGACACGAGTTCCAATGTAAACCGCATGTTAGGGTTCAAGCCGGTTTCAACAGGACCCGATGGATCAGGATTTAAAAGTTCAACAGCAATATTTTCTGCAATTGCCTTTTTGTCTTTCCAATCCGGTTCTATGTCTATGGCATGGCATCTAACGCCATCCCATTCAATTGAGGCGGTTTTTGCAAGACCTGCAAGCCCTCCCGTAACAGGATTGACCATTCCCTTGCCCTTAAAGCCGAATGCTCCGTCAAGGCTGGTTATTGTCGCAAATACGGCTCCACCTTTTGCGGCTGAATCCAGCAGTTGCCGGGCAATCAGACTTGTAACCGCAAAGGCATCCTTTAAGAAGGCCTCGTCCTGTGAGCCTGTAGCCCTTATTACAAGACCTCCTGCCGGAGGCAGATCCTTTTTTTCCTTTAATGCTTTGAGTGAAACAACCATGGCGTCTATATTAAATGATGTTAGTTCATCGGCGATTGCTTGCGAGAGACCGTTTTTATCTTCTATGATATAGACTTTTCGTCCAGCCGGAATAGATAGTCTTTTGGTATATGAAAGAGGCGTTTCAACCATGGATACTGTTTTTCTGGCAATTTTATCCACAGGCTCTGCTGCGTTATTAACTTTATTCAAACTGTTTTCGATTTTCTGTGGCTTATGCTCATCTGTTTTTTCAGCCCCGCACAAGTGCTCTGCAATCTGGCCAAGTGTTTTCAGCCTGCCCATAATTTCCGGAGAAACAGAAGGCAGATCAGGCATTTTTTCTTCGATTGTGGAAAGTATTTCCACTCTTTTTATGGAATCAATGCCGAGATCTGCTTCAATATCCATGTCAAGATTAAGCATTTCAACAGGATATCCTGTGAGGTTACTGACCACTTCGAG
>JAPVVG010000157.1 GCA_028571455.1 Desulfobacteraceae bacterium
CTTGCCTGATGAGACCGATTCCGGCCTGAAACCAAAAGACTCCAGTATCTTTTGCATGATAGTTCTGCTGTCAGGGCAATCGTCAACAACCAATACTTTTAAATCCTGAATATCAGGAGGCGGGATTAACCTGGGTTTGCGCTCTTTGGCCTGGCGTTTAAAAGTGGCTGTAAAATGGAAAGTGCTTCCCTTGCCCAACTCACTTTCAACCCAGATCCTGCCATCCATCATTTCCACAAGCTTTTTGCAGATACTAAGCCCCAATCCGGTACCGGCATATTTTCGCGTGAAGGACACATCGGCCTGGCTGAAAGGTTTAAAAAGCTGGGAAAGATATTCAGGCGCTATCCCAACACCTGTATCTTTTACAACAAATGCAAGTGTTGCCTGGTCAGATGTTTTCTCCAAAGCCTTTGCTCCCACAAGGATGATGCCGCCCTTTTTTGTAAACTTGATTGCGTTGTCTATTAGATTTTTGATAATTTGCTGCAGACGCAGCGAATCGCCGGTAAAAGCTCTTGGCATTTCCATATCCATATCAACAAGAAGTTCGATATTTTTCTCGGAACTTTTTTTGATGAACATGTCCATTACCTTATCCAGCGCGGTGTCCAGCATAAAAGGCCGTGATTCCAGCTCAAGCCTGCCGGCTTCAACCTTTGAAAAATCAAGTATATCGTTAATGAGTTCCAGCAAAGAAGAGGCTGAAGATTGTATGATCTCCAGATAACGCTTAACCCTGGGAGACAAATCCTCACCCAGCGCCAACTCAGTAGCGGCGATTACTCCATTCATAGGAGTCCTGATCTCATGGCTCATGTTGGCCAAGAACGCACTTTTTGCTTCGGTGGCTGATTCCGCAGCTTTTTTTGCTTTAACCAGGTTTTTCTCTGCACGCTCACGAATGGAAACCTCTTCCGCCAGTGTGATACGAGATGCTGACATACGCCGGTTTAGATTCAGGATTTCAATGATAAAGCCTGTCATTATCACAAATATAATCGCTGCGGATAAAAACCAGTACCAGTAGTTTTTCGCAACATCTGTCAGGGTTATTTTGCCCAAATCCTTGTAAGGCCCGACTTTCAGATACTTCAAACACTCATGCACCGACTGGTAATTCATGGGGATTGTCCATCCGGCACATTTTGCGGCTATTGCCGCGTGAGAATCCGGAGGCATCTCAAGAAGCACTATTGCAACCTTTTTTGCCAGTTCATCAGGGGTGTGTTTGACTTTTGCAAGGATAAGATTCTTCAACGTGGCGATACGGTTTGCTCCATACCTGTGTTCCAGTTCCACATAGAATGAAGAATTGGCAAGGACAAAATCTACTTTCCCATTTTCAACAAAAGAGTAAACCTCCTCGAAGTCGATCGGTATAACCACAAAAGTCTTGTCCGGAATCCTGGCCGACAGATATTCGGCCGTGGGTGACCATTTTTGCAGGCACCGCTCAACTCCTCTTTTCGCCAGGACCCCGATTTTTACTTTATCATCACCATTAGCATCCTTAGAAAAAGAGATGCCGGCAGCAAGCAATAAAAACAATATGGCAATTAAACCGGTTAGACAGGTTTTATTGATCATTATTTTAATCCCATGCACTCCATTCATTTCACAACTCACAACTGCTTTTTTATATTTTCCCTGATCCCTTTAACGGTTTTCAGAGCCTTGTCGTAATTATATTCGTTTATCTGTTTTTCAAGATTCTGCAGGATCGATCTGTTAAGATGTTCCCTGAGCGCATCCATATGCTTTGTAATCTCCATTGGATCGGCAAGATCGAGGGCATCGGCAAGCTGTTTCAACAAGGGTATGACCTTTGCCGGATCAACAGCGCCCGCTTTAACATCTAACGGCTCCCCTTTTTCAGTATCGGCAAGAGCATGTAAAGATTCCAGGACCTGGCTCAGCGTCATCACCACATTGTCGACCAGATTTTTTTCCGGTGGATTTGCAGATCCTTTGCTGCTTGCCTTTTCAAGCTGAAAGGCCGCGTCTTGCAAATCATTGGCTCCGATATTGCCAGCGCTCCCTTTGAGGCTGTGAGCCAAATGCATAAGTGATTGCCAATCTTTTTTTTCAAATAGATCCTTTATATTGTTTGCGGTATCCTTATTGTTGTTGAGAAATCCTATCAGTATCCGCTTAAAAACATCGGCGCCTATATTCAACCTCTTTAAGGCATCTTGAATGTTGATTCCCGGTAGTGTTGCCGGAAGTTCTCCGGTCTGTATTGCCGGTTTTTCAGGGATATCTTCCGGTTCTCCGGTATGCGGCAGTCTTTCTGTGCGTTTTAAAGATTTCCATATAGTGTGGAACAATCTGTCCTGATTGATCGGTTTGGGAATATAGCCGTCCATTCCGGCTTCCAGGCACTTCTCCTCATCACCTTCCATGGCATGTGCAGTCATGGCGATGATCGGAAGGGATTTTAATTTCGGGTCTTCCCGAATCGCTCTGGTTGCCTCATATCCGTCCATTTCCGGCATCTGGATGTCCATTAGCACGGCATCGAAGCGACCCTTTTGTACAGCCTCGATCGCCTTTTTTCCATTATCTGCAATTTGGGCGACAATCCCTGCTCCTTCAAGTATCGCCAATGCTATTTCCTGGTTCGTGATATTGTCTTCAACCACAAGAATCCGGATTCCCTTCAGACGCTTTTTGTAAATAGATGTCTTGGTAATGATAGGTATTTCCGGTCTTGTGGTTACCCGCGCCTCTTTTCCAAAGGCATCCATAATGGCGTTGAAAAGCTCTGACTGGTATATCGGTTTTGTGAGGAAACAGTTGATTCCGACCCTTTCGGCATCCAGCCTTTCATGCTCTTTTCCAAAAGCGGTCATCAGTATTATCGGGATGGTTAGCTTCAAATCGTCTCTGATTCTTCTTGAAGTCTCAATTCCATCCAGCCCTATCATTAACCAATCGATCATGACCAGTTCAAACGGTTCCTTACGAGTCTGATTCTCTTTAAGTATATTCAGCGATTCCTCCCCTGAGGAGACCGATTCCACCCTAAAATTGAAAGATTCTAACATTTTTTGCATGATCTCTCTGCAGACCGGGCAATCGTCTGCGACCAGCACATTTAAACCTTGAATATCAGGAGGAACGATTAGTTTTCTTTTCCGCTGCGTGATCTGCCGGCCGAAACTCGCCGTGAAGGTGAAAACACTCCCTTTTCCCACTTCACTTTCGACCCAGATGTTGCCGCCCAGCATTTTGACCAGTTGTTTACAAATGCATAATCCAAGTCCGGTGCCCTCGTATTTTCGTGTGGTGGAGGCATCAGCCTGGCTGAAAGGTTTAAAGAGTTTGGGAAGGTCTTCAGGAGCTATTCCCACGCCTGTATCTTTCACGAAAAATTTCAGCATTATCTGGTCTAACGATTCTTTGAAAATTTTCACCCCCACAAGGATTACTCCTCCCCTGTCCGTGAATTTAATTGCGTTGTCTACCAGATTTTTAAGAATTTGCTGGAGGCGGAGGGAATCGCCGATCAGGGCCTCCGGGGTTTCTGTGTCGATATCAACAACGATTTCGATCCTCTTTTCCGCGGCATTGTGGAGGAAGATGTCCATTACACCATACAACGCATCGTCTAACCAGAAGAAGCGTTTTTGCAGCTTGAGTTTGTCGGCCTCGATCTTTGAAAAGTCAAGAATATCGTTAATTATCGCAAGGAGTGAATAGGCCGAGGAATGAATTATTTTCATATAGTTTTTCACTCTCGGAGAGAGTTCCTCGGAGAACGCAAGGTCTGTCGCGCTGATGATACCATTCATGGGGGTCCGGATTTCGTGGCTCATGTTAGCCAAAAACTCGCTCTTGGTCTGGGTCGCGGCCTCGGCAGTCTTTTTGGCCTTTTTTAACTCTTTTTCAATCCGCTTACTTTCACTTATATCTCTGGCTGCTGCAAAGACCCCTCTGACCTTTCCTTTCTCATACGTATATACTATAGCATTATAAGAGACCTCGGTCTCATCGCCTGTCTTTGATTTCATCACAAGCTCAAAGTCTGTTACTTTCCCTTCCTCAAAAGACTTTTTTACCCCCAGGTCCGCTCTTTCCGGATCAGTAAAGTAATTACGAAATTGCCTGCCGATCAATTCTTCACGGGCGCATCCGGTAAGTTTGACACTCTGTTCATTCACATCGGTAATAATGCCGGTTTCGTCAAAGGTAACAAGCGCATCGAGGCTGCTCTCGATAAGTCCACGGGTGTAGGCCCTTGCATCCTCTAACTTGACATGAGATACTTTCAGTTTTTTGTTTAGTCTTTGGATGGTAAAGGTAAAAACAGACATTATTAGAAACGATAATAAGGTAAGTAAAATCAGATACCAGTAGTTTCTAATAAGATCGGAGAGGGTTATCTTACCCAGATGCTTGTAAGGGCCGACTTTAAGGTCAATTAAACACTCATGCACCGACTGGTAGTTTTTAGGTATTGTCCATCCCGCGCACATTGCCGCTATGGCAGCAGGTGAGTCTGAGGGCATTTCGATCAGGGCTATTGCGACCTTTTCCGCCAGTTCATCCGGAGTATGTTTGAGCTCTGCAAAAGGCCATGTCGGGTAGGAACGGGTTGAGCGAGGAAATGGCGGGCACTCCTCAATCTTCTCGCCGTATTCATAAAGCACATAAAAGTCTTGCATATCGATCTTTCCTTCAGCGTGCATTCTTACGAATGTATCGGCCCTTACTGTTCCGGCATCGACCTTGCCGTCTCTTACGGCATATAGAACTGCATCGTGTATTCCTCCGAATCTAAGCTCTTTGAAGTCGCGGTACGGATCAATCTCTTTCTCTTTCAATTCACGCCATGCCATCCTCCAGCCCCCAAAGGAAGTTTCATCGACGGCCATAAAGGTTTTGCCTTTTAGGTCTTTTAAATTCCGGATATCATGTCGATCGGCCTTGCAGAAAATTACCCCCTCATACATGGGGCAAGCTTCTCCAAGCACAAGATTCTTCAACGTGGCGATCCGGTTAATGCCGTACCATTTTTCCATCTCTACATAGTATGATGAGTTGGCCAGGATAAAATCGATTTCTCCTCTTTCAACAGAAGAGTAAATTTCATCATAATCAAGCGGTGTAATCACAAAAGTTCTGTCCGGAATCTTAGATGTGAGATATTCAGCGGTAGGCGTCCATTTTTTCACGCATCGCTCACACCCCCTTTTGGCAAGAATTCCGATTTTGACCTGATCATCATTTGCCAGAGTAATAGATGCAGCCATCCAGCTAAAGAATAGGGCGATGGCCAGGCAGGCTGTGCATACTGAGAGTTTTGAAAAATATTTAATTTTCATAGGTCTCACCTCTTAAAAGATGAACGTCCAATCCGCCAAAGGGCTCTGGCGGAAACATCCAACGTCGAATTTTGAATAAGGTATTCTGCTAATTTATAAACTGGCGGAGCGACCCGCCTGCCTCGCCTGAGCGAGACAACAAAAGGACGAAAAGCATTGAGTACGACTCGCGATGGCAGGCAGGAGCGATTTCATCATTCGATGTTCAACGTTCGATGTTCGATGTTCGATGTTCAAAAAACGCTCTATCCGGCCAGCATAGGCAAAGCCACCTCTTTTGCTTTTTGCTCATTATAAAGCATTTCCACCAATTTTATTGCAAACTCTAAAGCGGTGCCCGGCCCCTGACTTGTAATACATTTATCATCCACAACTACCCGGGATGTAACTGCATCGGTATTATCAAGTTGCTTTGCAAAGCTCGGATAACAGGTCGCCTTTCGTTTACCAAGAAGGCCGTGATGCTGTAAAACAACCGCTGGAGAGGCGCAGATAGCCGCATACAATCTTCCTTCGCGCTGCTGGCGTTTTAACATCAGCTCCAGTTCTTTTGAGTCGCGCAGGCGCTCCGCTCCGGGCATGCCGCCCGGCAGAGCAATTAAATCATACACGATTTCAGTGCAGTCTGAAATAAGTTTATCTGCAACAAGCTTTACTTCATGGGCTGCGATAACCTGTAATTTGTCCACGGATGCAACAGTCACAGAAGCGCCGGCCCTTCTCAAAACATCAATGATACAGGCTGCCTCTATTTCTTCCGTGCCGTCTGCTATGGGCACAAGTACCTTTTTTGACATAAGCTTCTCCTTAAATTCGTTATTATTTGAACTGCCAAAGCAAGAATATTTTCCTTATTTCTTTAAATATCAAATTGAAGCATTTCTGCAACATCTAAATAGCTTTCATCTTGATTTTACAGAAATAATTTTCTATATTGATATGTAGAGAATTTGCAAAAAGTGAAGCTCCCCGTCTTAAAAGGCGGTGGTTTTGCCTGGCGGCAGTGCTTCGCAGCCCGGTAAGGCAGATAAACATTTTTTGCACAGATCCTCTTGACCCCGCCCTAAAGGACGGGGCCTGCGGGGAGCAAATCGGTCAATTTTGATGTAGGAGATAGGGCTATGCAGAATAATTTTGGCAAAAATGGCTGTATTGAACGAAGATCTGAACCCAGAAAAATGATGGATAAATATTTCAGGGTGGAATTCTCAAAAAGCGGACTAACTCATTTTTATACCTTTAAGCTACGGGATATATCTTCAAAAGGAATGTGTATTCTGGTTAAAGAGGACTCTGATGTTCTGAAATTATTAAAGGTCGGGGACATTTTGGATATGAAATACTATACGGAGGAACACTCGAGCCAGCCTCAACAGTTTAAAACACAAATTAAATATATCACAAAGGATCATCAGGATCAATTCAAAGGGCATTGTCTTGTCGGTTTATCTATAATTGAGTAACCCCGTAGAAAATCTGCATATTTTAATATGAGCTTAAAAAACACAATTATAATTCTTATCATAGCCTTCTTTTTTGCGGCATGCGCGCCAAAACTGCTTCAGCCTCCCAGGCCTGTATATGTTGATCCGGGAGATATTCTCTTTGCACAGGCTGAAGAGCTGTTTCAGGCCAAATTATATGAAAAAGCCCTGGCTAAGTACACTGAATATCTTTCCCTGTTTCCAAAGGGACGCCTAACAGATGCGGCTTTAATGAAGACAGGGGCGGCTTGGATCGAAATTCTTGTTGTGCTGTACAACGAAGGCAAATACAATGAAGCAATCAAGCAGGCAAACGATATAATAGGAAGCAAAGTTGCCGGGATTAATATTGTCAGGACATATATTCTTCTTGGCGATGCTCATTTTGCGATAGGCTCCCCGAAAGATGCTGTTAATTTCTATATTTTAGCGCTTAACAAAGCAAAGGATCCCGCAAAAGAACCGATAATTGCAAAAATAAATGAAGCTGCCGGTCAGCTTGGCACAGCCGATATTATATCCTTTTTAACTCAACTGAAAGATGAGCTGCCGGCCGGTTATCTAATGTACCGGTTGGGACAAAACAATGCTGAAAAAGAAGAATATGATGATGCTGAAAAAATATTGTCGCAATTTATAGAAAGGTTCCCGGGGCACGAAAACGCACTGAAAGCTCAAAGACTGATAGAAGAGATTAGAAAAAAAGGGGTATATAGCAAATACACAATAGGATGTTTGCTCCCGCTAAGCGGTCCCTACGAAAGTTTCGGCCGCAGGGCATTAAAAGGCATTGAGCTCGCTATGAATCAATTTTGCTCCCAGGGCATTCAACCTGCTGTAAAGCTGATTATAAAAGATACGGAATCCGATGCAGATAAGGCTGCCGCGGCTGTAAAGGAATTGTTCGATGAGCATGTCGCGGCAATTATCGGACCAATCTTTACGGCGGAATCTGCCGCCCTGGCAGCGCAGGACAAAAGCATTCCAATCATTACCATAACCCAAAAAAATAATATTACCGATATTGGAGACTATGTTTTTAGAAATTTCTTCACTCCCATGATGCAGGTTCATGCTCTTGTATCTTATGTAATTGAAGAGCTGGGGCTTGGCAGTTTTGCAATCCTTTATCCTGACGATAATTATGGAACAACATTTATGAATCTATTCTGGGATGAAGTTACAGCTTATGGCGGAAAGGTTGTGGGCGTTGAATCATATAATGTCGAGCATACAGATTTTGCCGATCCCATCAAAAAACTGGTCGGTCTTTATTATGAAGTCCCTGAAGATTTAAAAACAATGGATATATTGATCGAAGATGAAGAAACAGGCAAAGCCGACGATATAAGCAAAGACGCAGAAGAAAACAAAGAGAAACAAGAGCCGGAAGCCATTGTAGATTTTGATGCTGTCTTCATTCCCGATGCGCCGGAACGGGCTGGATTAATTATACCCCAGCTGGCATTTTATGATGTTAAGGATGTGTATCTTTTAGGCACCAATCTGTGGCATTGTGACAGTTTAATCAAGATGGCGCGGCGTTATGTGCAGAGCGCAATCATGCCCGATGTTTTTTTTGCGGAAAGCTCTTCAAAACAGGTCACCGATTTTGTGGCTGTTTTTGAACAAACCTTTAAAGAAAAACCGGAATTTATAGAGGCTGTAGCTTATGACTCGGCAATGATATTGTTCCAGATTGTAAGCAGGCCTGATATTCGATATAGAAGCTCCATTAAAACTGCATTAATAAATCTTAATAATTTTCAGGGCGTAACAGGCCTTACATCATTTGATAGTAACGGAGAGATCAAAAAAAGGCTGTATCTTCTTCGCATAAAAGGGAAAAAATTTGTTGAACTCGAATATTGATGAACTCGTAAAAAGTCCCAAAACCGTCATACCGGACTTGATCCGGTATCCAGAAGTTGTTGAATTTACTGGATTCCGGCTTTCGCCGGAATGACGAAAAGTGGTATTTTTCATAAATGAATCTTGCATATACAGCATATAGTTTTATTAGCTCTTTCCTTTTTTTTTCATTTTTTCCGCCTTTCTGGTTTTATTCACGCATAAGCGGCCGATATAGCCGAAGCATAAGCCAGCGCATTGGATTATACCCTGATCGGCTTGTGCGGTCTATTTCCGGATCCCCGCGAATATGGATGCATGCGGTTTCAGTAGGAGAGGTGAGCTCGGCTATAGCCATTATCGAATCACTCAAAGCTTTAATGCCGGATTGTGCTGTTATACTTTCGACCACAACAGAACATGGGCAGGCCTTTGCCAAAAACAAATTAAGCGCCGGCAATCGCCGGCCAATTGCGACCTGTATTTATGCGCCCGTTGATTTTATTTTATCTGCCCGCAAGGCTTTATCTCTCCTGAAACCGGATGTCCTGGTATGTCTTGAAACCGAAATATGGCCGAACTGGCTGGTTGAGGCCCACAGGCTGGGCATCAAAACAGCCCTTGTTAACGGCAGAATTTCCGTTAGAACAATTAAGGGATACTTAAAAATCAGGCCATTAATGAAGGCAACGTTAAATCTTGTTGATGCCTTTAGCATGATAAACAAGGCTGATGCTCATCGTATAGAGATGATCGGAGCGCCCGGAGAAAGGATAGAAATAAACGGAAACGCAAAATATGATCTTTTATTAAACCAGTGTGATGCAAGAATTAAAGCAAAAATGGAAAGCATATATAATATCAAAGGAGATAAACCTGTTTTTGTGGCAGGAAGCACCCGAAGGTCTGAGGAA
>JAPVVG010000158.1 GCA_028571455.1 Desulfobacteraceae bacterium
TAAGCAACTCCTCTTCCTCCTTTTGTTTAAATGGTTAGAAATTTCAAACCATCTTAACATAAGGAGATATGTGCTCAGGGTGGTCAATTTTAGGTTAGCACAAACCCCTTTTTCTGATCAATTTTAGGTTAGCACAACCATATATACCTATGTACGTTTTTCCCTATCTCATCTACATCCGCCTCAGTAACGATTCCACAGTCATTATCATCAACCACATAAATATATTCCCTTACTGTTGATCTCGGCACTTTACGTTGACGACCGATCTGTTTTTTATTGAAAATCAGCACCGAATCTTCAAAATCAACCAAAACATAACCGGTTTCGAGAAGCTCTAAACGCACTTTCTCTATGACATTTGCTAATTTTATGTTCTTCCGCCCTCCAATAATCTCTCTTAACATATCTTTGGATATTTTGTAATCACCTGATATTTTCTTCATGAAGGGCTTTTTATAGATTTGGCGCAAGATTCCTGCAATTTCTTCTGGTGATTTTGGCTTAATCATTTTCCTTTCTCCTCTAATCTCTTCAGTATCTATCACCTCTATCCATGTTTCTGGATCTATCTGTTTCCATACTTGTCCATTTTCCACATGATAAAGACTTGCCCAATCTCTCCTTGGTGAAAGATAATCGACTCTCGCTGCTTTTCCCCAATGAAAAAAAGGGGTCAAATCTGCCTTTGACCCTTGTTGATGCTGTCTTGTATTTTTTCTATCTGGTTTTTAATTTTTCTGTCGTATTTTTTTAGCTTCAAATTTCTTCTTTTATTAAGGCTTGCGTCTTGTATTGTCTTACATGGGTCAAACGTAGATTTGACCCTTTTCCTCCTAACAGCAAGCGCAGTGCCATTAACGGGCTTGTCCAACAAACGGTTCAGATTGTGGTTCGTTCCTCACACAATCTAACCTTATTCGTTATATTTTATTTATCTAATGCTTTTCTGATTGCTTGAAGTTTTTGTTGGCTCTTTTTTAAGCTGTCATATAAGTGCCAGACCAATTCTTCTACCTCCTCAATAATTTCCTCACGTTCTTGCTTTCTGCCTGTATCAACCAACGTTACCAGACGATTTGCAATTGTACGCTTTACACCCAGCGCACTTTTTCCTCCAGCATCATGAACTGCCTCATATATCTCCCAGTATTCATATTCTGGATAGTCCAGCTCCATAATTTTTGAAAGCTGCTTGCCTTCTTGTGCAAAAGCCTGAATACCTGCTTTATCTTTTTTGTTCATTACGTCCCCCTTTCAAATATAACCCTAAAATGAGCTGGCACAAAAGCTGCTGAAACATTTGGATTTAACGAAAAATCGGCTCGGCTTTTGTGTTCAGCTCCATTTTTTTGTTCGGCGATTTTTGCTGATTTATTATCATCGGACAAGAATTTCAAAAATTTTCAAAAGAATGAGAGTAGTTAAGAAAGCTCTTCATGCAAATACTCTAAATATTCTAATGCATGTTCTTGTTCAAACCGTGACGCTAATGCTTCAGGGGAATTAACACTACTGTAAATTAATCTTTTGATAATTGGTGTAAAATACTGTGGATATTTCATGAAAGCATATGAAGCATGATCTTTGTTTTTTTCGTTGTCAAAGATGGATAAGACTGTTTCTATTTTATGGGCTATGCGAATAGGTTTATCGATACAACGACACTTCAAATTTTTTACAATATTTTTTACAATATTTTTAATCATATTCTGGTTCATGCCTTGTAATACATGTAAGTTTAACATCAGATTCAGAAGAACATTAATATTTTTATCTTTCGCTAATAATTTATAAAAAGAAAGCTCAAAACCTGGTATTTCTGCAACAGTTGATCTCACTTTATATTTTTTTGATTTTGCTAAAATTAATAGTAGAGATTTTGAGGATTTCATGGCAAATGATTTTCTGAAAACATTAAATTCTCCATCTGTCACATGTACATTTAACTCAAGAGATGAGCCTTCAGTGTAAACGTTTGATCCTATGGAAACAGAATATCCATCAAACTCAAGATCTTTTTTTATCTCTTTTTTGATATTTTTAACTTCATTTTTTGTCCAAGATTTATTGTCGTGACGAGAAATATTCATCATCCCGAAATTCGTGACATTAAAAATATCCGCCATGTCAATATCTTCTAAGGATTGCGCAAGTAGACAAATATCCGTTGGAAGACCTTCAAAAAAATTAATTTCCAGTAAATTTTTGCCAATTTTATCTCTTGCTTGCAAATTCAAAAAATCATGAATTTTAATTTGATATGGTTTTGTGAAATTATCAACTAATTGTAAAGGCAGATAAAAACTCAAAAATACAGCCTGATTACCCCAGAAGTACAGTTCCTCACCTGCGACTACATTTAAGGGGGGATGGTCATAAACCTCTAAAATATAGTGTTCAATCCATCGCGCTATTTTCGGAAATATTTTTTCTATAGTTTGCATTATTAAAAGATTCCTCTCTATATTAAGATTTGCAATTTTGTTTAATCGTTTTTTAATACATTTTCTGTAACTGATAATGGGTCAACAAGGGTTCTGTTTTCAACAAAAAATTGAACCATATCATAAAAAAAGCTTGAGCCACTTAGAAGCAACTTATTTGTTTCGGGATGATTCGGCATTAAAAAAAGGGGTCAAAAAGGGGTCAAATCTGCCTTTGACCCTTGTTGATGCTGTCTTGTATTTTTTCTATCTGGTTTTTAATTTTTCTGTCGTATTTTTAAGCTTCAAATTTCTTCTTTTATTAAGGCTTGCGTCTTGTATTGTCTTACATGGGTCAAACGTAGATTTGACCCCTTTTCCTATGATTTTTTTAGCGTGCCATAAATTGTAATTAGCCTGTATCGCCAACCAACTTTCAGGACTACGCCACAGCCCCTTAGAAAAAATATTCGCCGGTTGAATATAAATAAGTTGAAAAGTTAAGCGCAAATCCCAGAAGCTCCAGCTTCCAGTCCGGTAACTAATTGAACCATGAGGATTAGAAGGCGTCACCATGATCATTTTACCGCCAGAATGACCATTTCGATTTTTCCCTTTAGATCGTCTTTCCAATCTCCAAATTTGCAAATTAAATCTTCGATGAATTTATCGATAAATTCACTCTCTGGAAGGGGTACACGATGAAATAAGTATATCTCCGTGTTTGTTTGATCAATAAGTTGATCAAAAATATCAGCGTCAATTAGTTCAAGCGTTTCCTCTAATTTTCTTTCTCCATTCTCATACTTGTAAATATATTCTTCAATATCATTGCAAAGCTTATATAAGTATTCAAGCCAAATGGTGACATGGGCAAACGCCTCAACATCCTTAGCAACCTCGTACATAAACTCAATCTGCAATCGAGCTTCTGAAAGCGCTTTGTCTATTCTTTCGCGGTCCGGATAGATTCTCGTCCGTGATCTCCTCTTCTTGATATACTTTTTTCTTGTCAGCATTTGTCTCTCCATCAATAAAAGTCGTGGCTTTCGAGCCTATGCCCAAAGGACATATCAATTTTGTGATTAGGTAGCGCCTTGTTCTGCTGAAATTTTGTTTATCCAAATTGCTGCTTTATTTAAGTCAATTTTTTTAAAACGTTGCAAGAATCAGCGTTTACTAATTTCTTTCTCTTTTTTAATCAATTATACTATAGCGGCGATCAAAATTACGCCCGGAAAAGTTTGCATACTTTTTCCGTGTGTTGGTTTGAAAGCATATTGCATTCTGTGAGGAGTAGACCATAAGCCAAGCCAAGATATTTCTGTAACGATATCGTTTAATATGTTTTTTGCTGTTTTTTCTAACTCAGCTAAGTCCGTAGGATATTCATCATCTATATCAACCTCTTCTTCAATGGGAATATTTCTCCAAACTGGCAATAAAATAAGAGAAATTTTAAATGTTGTTTCGACATCAGACAATTGTTTAATTTCGGGCTTTCTAATGCACCGAAGTTGTTTTATGGATTTATCAAGCTTATCGAGCGAATCTTTTGTGAGTTTTCCATTTAAAAATTGCCAAGCATGCTTTAACTCAATAAGATATACCCAGTTTTCATCCTTTTGAATCCAATAGTCAAGCCAACCATGTGTGCTTTCTTGGCCTCGCTCCTTTCTTCTTGTAGGTACTTCCTGAATAACTCCATATGATAAATTGTAAAATGTTGGTAGAAATATAGAGCTTAATTGTTTTTCCTTATATGTAAATGCTAAATCACCAGTTGTGTCATAAATTTTCGTAGATACCTTTGCGAACTCCATTAAGGTTTCTTTGAAAAATTCTCCAGTTTTAATTTTGCCTTCATTCAAACTGATTTTTTTATGGTACTCATTTATATACCCGCAATTTTTTATATTTAACCAATTCACTGTAAACAACCTCCTATAATTCCAATTTTATAGTCGAACGTCTGCTGGCGCTCAAGTAGATCTTGTCTAAAAAATAGTCTTTGGGGGGGGTTAAATGTCAATGCTATTGTTTTTAGAAGGGCTGCCTATAAGAGCCTTTCAGATTTTTGGGGCATAAAACTCTGTCCGAAAAAAAAGGTTTTTCATTCCGCAATATGGAACATCCTTATGGTACGGTGTGATAAAGCAGGTTAAAGAAAAAAGCAATAACGCTAAATGTGCGTCGGACGATCTCCGGAAAATTAAATTCCATGGGGGATATATCACGCTTTATTAGTCTGATTATAGCAGGATTAAACCAAAATCTTTAGGAAGGGATAATATTTATCAAACAATAGGAGGGAGATATGATTAAGCGTTTCAGTATAATAGCGGTGTTGGGCGTAATATTTGTTTTCAACTATAATAGCGTTTATGCTACATCCTTATCACCATACGGAAAGTTTGAATGGTCGGACAATATCGTCGATGTTTTTAGAAAACTAAAAGAGCTTAAAACAATCAAGGAAATATCTATTGATGGGCCAGACAACTTTGACAGGGTAAATGCTATTGAAAAATCAGAAGATGATCTTAAAGCTGGAATTACAGATTTTGTTGCGAAAGGGGCCAAGGGGTGGAGGTTCAGTGAGTATAATAAGGAAGTTATTCTTAAGGATGGCAAGAAGAGCCTCTATCATGTCAGAGCAATTAATCTAAAGGCACAACCAATAATTCTTGTTGGAATTCCATACAGGATTTCATTCAAGTTTGCGCAAGTTCCCGGATATGTTTTAACTAATTATGATAAGGCTATTAAAATTGACCTAAATGGGAAGGAAATTCTGTTTCTTTCCCAGTTTACGACTATTAAACTCACTCCGCTTGATAATGAACTGGCTGAAGCATTCCATCAGAAACTATTCGACGTGATAAGAAAGAAGTATCCAGTGTTAAAGGATGTCTTTGGGCACGAATGGGATGGAAAGCCAAATTCTATGGCGTCCTACTATTCAGAAGATGGCGATTATTCTTTTGGATTCTTTCCAGATAAACAAGAGCCTGAAATGGAATATGCGAACTCGTTCAAGTCAGTAGAAGAAATGTATAATAAACACAAAAACAATATTTTGTCACAAGAAAACAAGAATAGCGACTCTTCGTCAGAACTTTAATCCACAGATTATGCAGATTACACAGATTTTTCTGCCTGTGCGTGTCCGCACGCAGACAGGCGTGAGTTATTGAATTAAATTCCCCGAAGCTTGCTTCGTTTAGATTGTGAAAATCAGATGCGCGATACCCCGTAGCTTGCTGCGGGGTAGTTCATTGGGACGAGGAAAGTAGTTGGTGTCACCCAGAAGGATAAGGAGGTTACCGCCGGTTATCGTAGCGTTTTTGCTGGAAAAAACTGAGGAGCTTTTAATGCAGATTAATAACAACAGTTTTCATGGCAAGCTTTGTATGTCAGAAGATATGCTTGAATTGATAAGATTAAAAAACAATAAGGAACTCAAGGTTGGCGACCTTATCTCCTTTAATCTTTCTATATACTTTGATCGTTACACAGAAATCGATCGCCATGTTCCTCTTCTAAAGCACATAATCTATGACTTATACGAGATGCGATTTAGGCCAATTCAAAGATATTATAATGATCAGCATAAGAATTGTTATCACTACCTGATTGAGATATTTCCCAATTTGCTGCTGTTCCACTTCAACTGGACAAAACAATATGAGCAGTACCTGCAAGTCGGTAAATGGTACGAAGGCTTTGGAAATTTAGCAAACTGTGGGGATCCGTCCGAAGAGAATTCCTTTGTAAAAGCGGCTGACATTAACAATATTAAACATACTTGCAGGCTGGAACAAATTCTTGCCAACCAGATTTATCAGAAATGTTTTGAAGAATGGAACTGGCAAACATCAGAAGGCCCGGATCATCGGGGTCTCTTAAGCCGGTTAGGCTATCCTGATAAGATAAATGAATTCCGGCAGAATATAGACAAACAACCAGTAGCAACAAGAGGGATAGAATCTACAGCCATTAAGGAAAATTGTCAGGATTTGGTTTTGTGTTTTAACTTATGATATTGACGCTCAGTTTGCCAAAACACCCTTTGGAAATGAAAGAGTTTTGTTTTCCACTTTATTGAAGTGCATAATACCACAAGAAAAGATTGCGAATAGATTAAGTGTTCTGAAGAGGACTTTATCCGACCATTTAGCAAAAATGCCATCATTGGCAATTTCGCTAAATACCGACCTATCAAACCATTTACCAAAAATGCCAGAATTGGCAAAACTTGTAAATACTGGTTTATCGAAAGGATTTACAGTTTCCCAGGTAGCTGAAAAGCATGGCTGCCCCGTAGGTCCGGAAGATCGTACTGAGGGTTGGACTGAGCCGTCAGGCGCCACTCTCCTCAGAGCGTTTTAAGGCAAATGTAGTATCCGCCATGCAAAAGAGAAAAATAATCGGTGTAACCTCCAGGTACGTCATCATTTCAAAGAAAAAATAGGTCTTTAAACAAATCAAGATTAAAGGAGGTATATTATGCGATTAATCGAATGGGAAATTATCAAATCTATTTACCAATCCGCCTTCGGCGGACTAAAGGAATCAGGGACAGTCCGAATCCAGATTCTGGGTGGGTGAAAAAAATAGGCGGAATAGCTGGCAGAAGAACGGGGGCATCAGCAACATTTCGATATTTTGGTTTATTCCGTTTTTCTTAGTATAAATAATCACTTAGCATACATCAACAGGATATGAAACGCATATTTTCATGGGCGTCCCTCTGGATAACAGTTGACAATATCCCAGGAACTGGTTGATATAATGATGAAGCATGATGGCATCTCCTTTTTGACCATTGGATCATGCTTCATCATTAAACGCCTATTAATAAAAGGCAAACTGCGCTAACTGCGAGGTTTGTTGGTAGGCAGCAGGAAATATGAGCGATACTCGAACCAATCAAAAATTAATCGTCCCTTTGTTTGGTGTCATTATTGAAACTCCGCTGAGCTTCACTATCGAGGAGAGTCAATTTGTTGAACGCTTAACCGCACACCTCTTTCCAAAGCCAATCCCAATAAACACGGGTGAAAAACCTCCGGAAAACAACGAGCCCGTCCCTGTTTCAATTCCTGTACCCAAAACATTAGTCAACTTAGTTCCTTGGCCGGAGCGTACAGGTGCTGATACCGAAAAAGCAAAATTAATCCCTTTGGAAGGATTGCCAGAGGGATTTGATCTTTTCGACAACCTTGGTCCTTTTGCTTTCAGGGCGGGGCCAGGTGGTCTCGGAGGTTTTCAAACTATAACTACCCTCTCTAATAAAAGGAAAGCTACAGCTGTACTTTTGATTGAGTTTGATCAGGTGTACCCAAAGATGGCAATCCCTCTATTGAGTGCCACAAATCCGTACGAATCCAATCTCGTTGAGTCATTGCTCGATGGCATGCGTTTATTGTCCGGGCAAGAGCCACATGCTTACAAAGGATTCCACATAACTGATGGCAACCTCGTTGATACAGTTATCAAGTGGCCTCTGTCTGAAATACAAGGAAATCCTCTCATAACCGCATCACTCAAGTCCTCTGATATTGAAAATGCATTCTATCAAGCATGGAAAATCAGAACAGAAGCAAGAAAAATAGAGAGCTGTAAAATTGTGACTCTTGCAATGGAGTATTACTACCTATCATCTACAATGACAGAAACCAGAACCATATTTCTTTATCTTATGATAGCGTTTGAGGCGCTTTTTAAGGCAAAGGATGAAAATTCAGCGAGCGCTGCCAGTGCACGACTTGCTAGACTTCTTGCGGAGAGCAAGAGTCAATACAACGATATAAGGCGCTTCATGTGGCATTCTACAAATACAAAGGACGAGCCAGGGTGTTGTCAGTTAAGAAATGAAATCGTTCACGGTAATTCCAGTTCACTCAATTCGAAAATTTATTGGAAGCTAAGAAACCTTATACGAACAGCTATTTTGAGGATTATACATCTCCAGTTAACTGGCAAAATAAACGAGAAAACCTATTATGAATCTGTTGGCAACTTTGTTAACCACCGATTTGATACATTGCCGAATTCATAGTGACATACGCAACTCTATGCCTAACAAGTCATTCAAATCGACGCCAAAAAGCGGCGCGATTTAATTCGAACGTTATGGCGAAAAGGATATCTAGTGATGGATGATACTCCATTTAAGCTTGGTAAAATTGTCAGTAATCTGCAGGCCCTTGAGTGTGTTTTACGAATGATTCTTAAAGATGCAAATGGTGGACTATGAGAAAACTTTTGTTTCTTATATTTCTTTGCTTCATTCTATTGGAACTAGCGTGAGTTTACGAATTAATCAATCTTATATTTTTAAGTCATGTATTTTCAGTATATTGCGTTGTGATTCTGTGCCCCCTAACTTCATGCGTACCATATACCATAATATTCTTGACATATAGCGCAATATGTGGTAA
>JAPVVG010000159.1 GCA_028571455.1 Desulfobacteraceae bacterium
AGCCCCACCAGTGAGCTGCGCACTTCCGTGTTGGCTGAGATTGTCAAAGTTCTCAAAGTGTTGCTATTAGCGTGTAGAATATAAGTTATTTTATCAATTCTTCGCCATATTTAATTTGACTATCTGGCGGTGTTAAAATAGACACAATGCTTCATGTTAAAGGTATTGTACTCGTAAATAAAAATTGTTAAACACCGATTATCATTATAAAATCCCCGGTCGACGCTGGTGACCCGGCCAAGCAGGTCGCGGCTTGTCAAATTAATTGGCCTTAAAAAATCTCTGCTTGAGGGGGACGCAGGGGGGTGTATCCCATTGAAATAACATCCCCCTTAATCCCCCTTCAAAGGGGGACTTTCAAAATTAACTTCCGGCTTCCGGCTTCTGACTGCTTGCAATAGAAGCATAGGCATTATGGTTGTGGATCGACTCAAAATTTTCAGCGCTTACAGAAAACCAGGTAACATTTTCGTCTTTTTTCAGCTTTTCAGCAACATCCCGAACAATATCTTCAACAAACTTAGGATTTGAAAAGCCCTGTTCAGTTACATACTTCTCATCAACACGTTTTAATACAGAATATACTTCGCATGACGCGGATTTCTCCACCAGCTCTACCATATCTTCTATCCAGATAAATTTCTTAAATCTCGTGCTGAGCCTGACCTCCCCTCGCTGATTATGGGCGCCTTGTGTACTTATCTCCTTTGAGCAGGGACAAACAGAAGAAATAGGAACTATTACTTCTAATACAAGGTCGAGTCTGCCGTCGGGACCGCTCGATCCGATGATCCTGCATGTATAGTCCATGAGTCCGAGAGAATTACTTATCGGAGCTTTTTTTTCAATAAAATAAGGAAAAGTAATCTCAATGTGCGCTGAAGCCGCATTTAAATGCTCCTTCATCTGCTCAAGAATATCTGCAATTTTTTTCAAAGAAATTTCAGGTCGAAACAAATGGAGCAGCTCAACAAAACGGCTCATGTGTGTCCCTTTGTATCTCTCAGGCAGGTTCACATACATGTTTATTGAAGCGATAGTATGCTGAAAACCGTTATTCCGGTCAAGCACCGTAATGGGGTATCGAAGATCTTTTATTCCCACCTTGTCAACAGGTATATTGCGAAAATCGCGTTGGTTCTGGATATCTTTCATAGGATTCAAGGTTCAAGGTTACCCTACTTCAATAAATAGTCTGTATTCACATGGCTCATGGCCCTGAAAATATTTCCTTTTATCTTTTTATTGCTGGTGTATAACTGCCTTAAAAAGTTTTTTATTTCTTGTCGTTTAGATACTTTTGCCGAAGGGCATGGATTGACAAAGGCTGGAAATCCTTTTTCACCAGCAAAACGGCTTATAATATCCTCATCTGCAAATGCAAGGGGCCTTATCACTGTGAACCTTCCCTGGAAAAAAGACTGGGAAGGAACCATAGTGCTAATCTCACCTGAATAACACATATTCAAGAACAGTGTCTCAATGATATTATCCTTGTTATGCCCGAGGGCCAGCTTGTTGCATCCAAGTTCATCAGCAATTTCAAAAAGCCGTTTCCTGCGTAACCTTGAACACAAAAAACAGGGATTTTCTCGATTTGTCGAGCTATGAGCCAAAATTCCATAATCTGTATACTCTACAATTAGCTTGAACCCATTTGCATTGCAATAATCCGCAAGGGATTCACTAAAGCCTTCCTCAAACCCAGGATCAACGCAAACAGCAAACAGCTCATATTTTATGGGAATTCGATGCTGACGTTCCTTTAAAATCGTTATAAGAGCAAGACTGTCTTTTCCCCCGGAGAGCCCCACCAATATTCTGTCTCCATTAGATATCATATCATATTGATGCAGGGCTTTGCCAACAACTCTATTTAACGTCTTATATATATAGCTGGGTTTTAACAAAAGATAAATAAGAGCTCGTTCAAAGGCAAATGGTTTAGCTTTTTTCTTTATCTTGCTTTATAGTGACCTTGCCGGCGGCAATTTCTCTAAGGGCAACAACAATAGCTTCGTTTTTCGGCGAACTTACCAGATATTCGGAACCTTCGCTAAGCTGTCTAACGCGCTTTACAGCCACATTGCACAGCAAAAAACTGTTTGGTATCTTTTCCAGGCAATCTTCAATTGTAATACGTGCCAAAGTAAAAACCTCCATTATTAACTAAATTTGGTCAAGTGGTTAAGTGGTTGATTAGTCGAGTGGTTCAAAAACTCGTAATCGTTCACGGAATGTTGAAATTAGAAATTGGAAATTTGGCCTTCATGCTTTCACGCGGCGCAAGCGCCTGCGCTGCACGTGTACTGTTCTTCCCAATTTCTAATTTCCAATTTCAAGTTTCAATCCGTGAACGGCTACAAAGACTCTTACTACTCGACTACTCGACTAAAACTACAATATCTCTACTAACTCGTAAAACCTTTTTCCACCAGGAGCCTGAAGCTGAATCTCGTCTCCTGGTTTTTTCCCTACAATCGCTCTGCCAAGTGGTGAAGATACTGATATTCGACCTTCCTCAATACATGATTCGTACGGCCCCACAAGTTGATATTTTACATTCTCTTCATTATCTGTATTTTCAAGCAAAACAGTGCAGCCAAATACAGCACAGTCCCTGGGAAGTGTATCAGGATCGATGATATCAGCATTGGCCAGCTTGTACCCTAATTCACCTATCCGGCCTTCAATAAAACCCTGCCTATCCTTTGCCGCTTCGAACTCCGCATTTTCGCTAAGATCTCCATGCGCGCGAGCTTCTTCAATAGCCTTTATGTTTTGGGGTCGCTCAACCTTTTGAAGATGTTTCAGCTCTTTTTTCAGCTTATCGTAACCATCTTTTGTAATGGGTATTTTCTCCAAATTTTTATACTCCATTTTCGATCTTTAGTAATACTTCAGCCAGACTGGTCGAGTAGTCGAGTGGGAAATTGGTCGAGTGGTTAACTACTTGACCACTCGACTATTTACAGGTCTTTACAAATATTCCTTTGCCAGAATTTCCGCTATCTGAACCGTGTTGGTGGCAGCCCCCTTCCTTATATTATCGGCAACAACCCACATATTTATTCCATTTTGAATCGATTCATCCTCCCTGATGCGACCTACCAATGTCAAGTCCTGGCCGGCAGCATCAATAGCAAGAGGGTAAATATTCTTTTCAGGATCATCAACAACTTTAATGCCAGGAGCTTTTTCAAGAAGAGACTTTACTTCATTTGCTGTGATATGCTTTCTGGTTTCAATATTAATCGATTCAGAATGGCCAAAAAATACCGGGACACGAACCGTTGTTGCTGTGATCCCTATATTATCGTCTTCCAGAATTTTTCTTGTCTCATCCACCATCTTCATTTCTTCTTTGGTATAGCCATTATCCAGAAACACATCTATATGGGGAAGGCAATTAAAAGCTATCCTGTGTGGATATACATTTATCGTACAATCGATGAAATTGATCATGGATCTTGTCTGATCAAAAAGTTCATCAATTGCTTTCTTCCCTGTGCCGGATACAGCCTGATATGTTGAAACCACAATCCTTTTTATTCCGCATTTCCTGTAAATAGGATCAATAGAAACAACCATCTGGATTGTGGAACAGTTTGGATTTGCAATAATACCTTTGTTTGTGTATTGTGCAACTGCATGAGGATTGACTTCAGGAACGACAAGTGGAACCTCGGGATCCATCCGCCAGGCGCTGGAATTATCAACAACAACACACCCGTCCTTTGCGGCAATTGGCGCAAATTTTTTACTTATACCCCCGCCTGCCGAAAAAAGGGCAATATCCACCCCTCTGAAAGAATTTTCTTTCAATTCTTCAACTTCCACCAAATCTCCTTTAAAACGAAGCTTGCGGCCAACAGATCGACTGGAAGCCAAAAGCTTAATAGACTTGACAGGAAAGTTCCTCTCTTCAAGACAGGTTATCATCTGATTCCCAACAGCGCCTGTAGCACCTGCCACTGCGACATTAAATTTCTTCTCAGACACGATTACTTTCCTTTAATATATTCTGACACAAGGTCGCCGACCTCTTTTGTCGCAAATCCCATCTTCCCTGCCGCGACATCCTTTAGATCGTCCCGCAGAACCTTTCTTACCGCCTTCTCTATCAAAGAGGCTGCTTTATGCTCACCTAATGTTTCAAGCATAAGTTTAGCCGCTAAAATCGCGGCAATCGGATTGATTACCTGCCTGCCGGTATACTTTGGAGCAGACCCGCCAATCGGCTCGAACATTGAAACGCCGTCAGGGTTGATATTTCCTCCTGCCGCAACCCCCATCCCGCCCTGTATAATTGCTGCCAGATCGGTAATAATATCCCCAAACATATTATCGGTAACAATAACATCGAACCACTCAGGGTTTTTTACCATCCACATGCAGACAGCATCAACATGTGCATAATCTGTTTTAATATCCGGATACTCTTTTGCAACCTCATTAAAGGCGCGTTCCCACAAATCAAAGGCAAAGGTCAGCACATTGGTCTTTCCGCAAAGAGTCAATTTTTTTGCCTTATCCCGTTTTCTGCAATATTCAAAGGCATATCTTATGCATCTTTCCACTCCCTTGCGTGTATTTATCGATTCTTGAATTGCCACTTCATCGCCGGTCCCGCGCTTTAAGCAACCGCCCGCGCCTGCGTAAAGACCTTCCGTATTCTCACGTACCACGACAAAGTCAATATCTTCAGGGCCCTTGTCCTTTAACGGAGTATTAACTCCTTCATACAGCTTAATTGGTCTTAAGTTGACATACTGGTCGAAATGAAACCTGAGTTTTAAAAGTATGCCCTTTTCAAGAATACCCGGTTTAATATCCGGATGACCGATGGCGCCTAAGTATATTGCGTCCGAGAGCCCAAGCGACTCAAGAACCTTATCCGGCAAGATCTCTCCGGTTTCTTTATAATGGTTACCGCCAATATCGTAATAGGTAAATTTGCAGATAAAGCCGCATTTATCCGCCACTGTTTCAATTGTTTTGATACCCTCTGTTATAACTTCCGGGCCTGTTCCATCACCCGGGATAACTGAAATAGAATATTTTTTTGTCATGATAATACAAAACCTAACTGGAGTCAGCCTCTTTTTGTTTTATAAGTTTATGATACCTTATTGTAATGATGGGGCCTGAGGCGACATAGGCAAGCCCTAAAAGAAACAGGGCAATGGGCGGTTGGGCAGCGATAAAAATTAATACCAGTATTACAGTAACCAAAACATTAAAATTCATCTTTCGAAAAAGTTCGGAATTCTTTTTGAAGCTACTATATTTAATAGTACTAACCATTAAAAAGGCAAGCATGTAGAGCATTATAATAATTACCACAGGATTTCCATTCCCTGCAATATCGAATCTATGACAAAACAAGACCGTACTTGCGGCCATGCCCGCTGCAGCCGGTATTGGAAGACCGATAAAATACTCGCCGCTACCGCCCGTCTGTGTATTGAAACGGGCCAGCCTGAGCGCTCCGCATGTCATAAAAAGGAATGCAGCAAGCCAGCCAATCCTCCCAAGAGGTTTAAGCGCCCACAAATAAATCATTAACCCGGGAGCAAGACCAAAGGATATAAGGTCTGCAAGAGAATCGTATTCCACACCGAATCTGCTTGCAGTCTTTGTAGCCCTGGCGATTTTACCGTCTAAAATATCAAATACAACTGCGATTATTATCGCTATAGCCGCTGCAATATATTTGCCGTCTATAGCAGCTATAATTGCATAGAAACCGCAAAAAATATTAAGAGATGTAAAGATATTCGGCAGAATATATATCCCGCGGCCAAAGCCCTTTTTTTTATTTTTTTTCATGTTAAATATCCTAATATCGATGTTCCTGCTTTTACTTTGTCTTCAATGCATACATTTAGATTTGTGTCATCAGGCAAATAAACATCAAGTCGTGAGCCAAAGCATATCATACCAAAACGCTGGCCACGGGCCATTTTGTCGCCGTCATGAACCTTGCAGATAATTCGCCTGGCAATCAGCCCTGCAATCTGGACAACACAATATTTTTCCCCCTGACCTGTTTTAATAAAAACCGCATTTCGTTCATTATCTCTTGATGCCTTGCTGAAATTTGCGGGAATAAATTTTCCCGGATAATAATTGATCTTTTCAACCCTCCCTTCATGCGGAATGCGATTTACATGGACATTAAACACCGACATGAAGATGCTTATCTTAAGGCAACGACCTTCAAAATAGGGGTTGTTCTCCTTGATGCACGCCTCAACAACCTTTCCATCTGCCGGCGAAACAACCGCGCCATTCTTGTTGGGAACAACCCGGTCCGGATCTCTGAAAAAATAGCAGATAAAAACGGTAACCGCAAGCCCTGTCAAAGACAAGGCGGTCAGTTCCGATAGAGCAAACACAGCGGTTATAAATGCTGAAGCTAAAATCAAGGGATATCCGGCTTTTGCCACATGAAATGCTGTTTGGCTTGGTTGATCGGGCCGGGAAAAATTGTCCATTTTGTCCATTTAATTATATTATCATATCAAACAATAATGTCAATGAGAGCTTAGTTCTGCATAACATTTTCGTATGTAAAAGGGCGCAAAACTGCGGATATCATCTGTGTCATTGTTTTTAAATCTATCCATGCTGATATTTGCTATTGTCGAAGCCCGAATAGCGCTTTGGCTGGGCAAAGCAAAATGTGCAAGGGCTCCCAACTTATCCATAATAGCCTTTTGATAAACAAACGCGCCGTCTCCAACAAATATGCACGCTTCATTAATATCACAAATAGCTTCGCCAGGAGGCAGAACCTGCTCATCAATTTCTTTTTTCAAAATATTGCCGTTAAACCTGTAACGTGAAAAATAGACCTCCCCCCTGCGGGCATCTAAAAGAGGACATATGAGATATTGAGAAAAAAAACACTGCATAGCAAGCGCATCAAGGCTTGAAACACCTACCAAAGGTTTGCAGGTTGCCGCAGCCAGCCCCTTTATTGAACTTATTTCTATTCGAAGACCGGTAAAACTTCCAGGGCCCCTGGTTACCGCAAATCCGTCTAATTCGGAAACAATAATGCCCGATAATTTAATAGCGGCATTTATCATCTCCATTAAGTGCTTTGAATGTGTTTGTTCGATACCCAGGGTAAACTCGACCAGCACGGATTCTTTATCAACTATCGCAACACTGCAACTTTTTGCAGCCGTATCAACAGCAAGTATTTTCATTTAGTTGCCCGTTGCTTTGATTTCTTTTGCTTTTCAATGGATATACTAAGAACTTCATCCATGCTGCTTACAGGAATGAATTTTATCTTTCGCCTTACATTTGCCGGAATCTCGGTCAAATCCTTTTTGTTCTTCTCAGGCAATATTATAGTATGGATTCCGGCCCTTAAAGCTCCGAGAGATTTTTCCTTTAAACCTCCTATAGGAAGAACTCTCCCTCGGAGGGTAATCTCGCCTGTCATGGCAACATCTTTGCAAACCGGCCTATTGGTCAGGGCGGAAATAAGGGCTGTGGCCATTGCAATGCCGGCAGACGGCCCATCTTTGGGTATTGCGCCTGCCGGAACATGGATATGCACATCATGATTTTCAAACAGGTTTTCTTTTATTTTATAGGAACTAAGATTTGCCTTGGCATAAGTCATGGCCGCACGAGCAGACTCCTGCATTACATCACCTAACTGTCCGGTTACAATCAAATCACCTTTGCCTCTAATCAAAGAGGCTTCCACATACAGAACCTCGCCGCCGGCCTGTGTCCAGGCAAGGCCTGTGGACAAGCCGACCTGACTGTTTTCCTGGTCCATTTCAGGGAGATATTTCGGCACGCCCATATATTTTTGCAAATGGTTTTTTGTAATACGAAAATGCTTTTTTTCTCCTTCGGCAATTTTTCGGGCCACCTTTCGGCATATGTTTCCTATCTCCCGTTCAAGGTTTCTTAAGCCTGCCTCTGATGTGTATTCTCTAATTAATTGCTGCAACGCCCCGGCGCTAATATTCATGATTTTGGGTGTTAAACCGTTTTCTTTTATCTGCCGCGGCAAAAGGTACTTTTGGGCAATGATCCTTTTTTCCTCTTCCGTATATCCGGAAAGTGAAATAATCTCCATCCTGTCCAGAAGAGCTGAAGGAATAGTATCTGTCAAGTTTGCTGTAAGTATAAATATAACATTTGAAAGATCAAAAGGCAGGTTAAGATAGTGATCGCTGAATGCAAAATTCTGCTCAGGATCGAGGGCCTCTAAAAGTGCGGAGGAGGGATCGCCGCGAAAATCGGCTCCAAGTTTGTCAATCTCATCCATCATAAAAACAGGATTCCTTGTGCCGCACTGTTTCAGACCCTGTAATATGCGTCCGGGCAAAGCCCCTATATATGTGCGACGGTGGCCCCTTATTTCTGCTTCATCACGAATGCCGCCCAAAGAAATGCCTACAAACTTTCGTTTCATGGCACGGGCAATTGAGCGACCCATCGAGGTCTTTCCAACGCCGGGGGGACCGATAAAGCAAAGGATCGGGCCTTTGCTTTCAGGATTAAGCTTACGAACGCTTAAATATTCCAGTATGCGGTCCTTTACCTTGTCAAGAGCATAATGGTCCGCGTCAAGCAGCTTTTTTGCGTTCTTTATATTGATTACATCTTTGGTTACTACGCTCCAGGGCATATCAACAAGCCAGTCCAGGTAGGTTCGTATTACCGAAGCTTCCGCAGAGTCAGGATGCATCTGTTCCAGTCTTTTTAGCTGCCTTTTCGCCTCTTTCCCCGCTTCCTTTGACATCCTTGCTTTTTTGATCCTTTTGTTGTAGTCGGCTATTTCCTGTTTCCTTTCATCCTGCTCACCCAATTCCTTATGGATAGCTCTCATCTGCTCCCTTAAAAAATAATCTCGCTGATTTTTAGAAATTTCATCCCTGACATCAGACTGAATCTTGGCCTGGATGGATGAAAGCTCGACTTCACGGGAAAGCAAGTCGTTTATATTGTTGAGACGCTTTACAGGATCGATATGTTCCAGCACTGTTTGCGACTCCTTTATTTTCAGCTTTAAATTCGAGGCAACAAGATCTGCAAGCTTGCCTGGATTATCTATGCTTTCCAGAATACTGCTCACATCACCTGTTAATTCCCCGCGAAGCGCCAGGATCTTCTTAGAATAGTCCCGGACATTCCTCATCATGGCCTCAACTTCAAGGCTTATTTTTTTCACAGGGTTTTCAGAAATAATTTCAATTTTTACAAGATATAAATCCTTCTTTTTTATATACCTTACAATCCGCGCTTTGGAAATTCCCTGCACAAGGGCTTTAACACTCCCGTCAGGAAGCTTTAACATACGAAGGATACGGCTGACGGTTCCAACCGTGTAGATTTCATTGGGCTTGGGGTCCTCAACATTTGGATCCTTCTGGGTAACCAGCATTAAAAAACTATCCTTTGTTACAGCCTCTTCCACAGCGCGCACCGACTTTTCACGTCCAACAAAAAGAGGAAGCAACATATCATTAAAGATCACTACATCCCGAACAGGCATTAAAGGTAGAATAGCAGGTATATCGGCATCCTTTTCATCTCCGTCAATAATGCTGATAAGGTCATCTCTGTCAGATTCAGCCATAATTTCTCCTTATAATATTATAGTAACCGTTCACAGAACGTTGAAATTGGAAAATAGAAATTGCCTGCCTGCGTGCACCGCACAGGCAGAGAAATTTGGCCTTCATGCTTTCACGCGGCGCAAGCGCCTGCGCTGCACGTGTACTGTTCCTCCCAATTTCTAATTTCCAATTTCTATTTTAATCTCTCCCTAATTTCTATTTTCCAATTTCAAGTTTCAAGCCCCGCCACGGCGGGCGCTACTCTATTTACAAGTCAAAGCAATTGTTGCTCGTGAACGGTTACATATTATAAAACATAATTTATCTTTGACAATATCAATCTTGATTTTTCAATGAAACATACTTATAATATTTAAAATTTTTGTTCAACTTAAAGTCGGCGCCATATAAAAACTTCTAACTCACAACTCGTAATGAGACCTTTGAATAACCGCTTTTCTGGTCATTGCGAGGAGTAAAGCGACGTGGCAATCTCTTGTACTTACGCCGAGTTAGAGATTGCTTCATCCCGCTATAAGCGGGATTCGCAATGACACTCTTGGTATTTTTTAAAGCTCTCTTAATATGAGGAGCAAAATGTTCTCTTACCTGGTCCAAGCAATAATTTTTATATTCGGCATGTGTATAGGAAGCTTTGTAAATGTATGTATATACAGGCTGCCGGCTTCAAAATCAATCATTGATCCACTTCGTTCAATCTGTCCAAATTGCGGCGGTATAATACGATTCTACGACAATATTCCTGTTTTAAGCTATTTCTGGCTTAAAGGACGATGCCGCAGCTGCAATAAACCAATATCTTTCCGTTATCCGCTTGTGGAAATTATGAGCGGCGCTTTTGCACTCTGCACATTTCTCAAGTTTGGGCCTACCCTCGAAGCGCTTGTTTACTTTGCTTTCATTACAGCTCTGCTCGTAATAACCTTTATCGATATTGAGCATCAGCTCATACCCGATCTAATAACTATTCCTGGCATACCTGCCGGCTTCCTGGCATCCTTTGCCCTCCCGTTAATAACATACAAGGAATCTCTGCTGGGGCTGCTTGCCGGAGGCGGAAGCCTCCTGTTGGTTGGGTGGATATATTATCTAATTAAAAAGGCCGAGGGCATGGGAGGCGGAGACATAAAGCTCATGGCTATGATTGGAACAATTGTTGGCTGGAAAGGTGTGCTCTTTACAATCTTTTTTTCATCTCTTGTCGGAACTCTTGTTGGAATCACAATCATGCTGCGCACTAAAAAGGGGATGAAAATCGCCGTGCCGTTTGGCCCGTTTCTATCCATAGGCGCTATTGCCTATATCTTTTTCGGGCCAGCTCTGATATTTTGGTATTTTAATTTGCTTAGATAGGTTGCTGCACAAACACCCCCCTGCTCCCCCTCAAGGGGGAAAATAAGTTGTTATTTCAGTATGTCACGAGAACTTATGACTCATGAGATTGGCAATAGAGTTATTTAAAAAATTTCTGGCTTTTTTAAACAAATTAAGCTATTTTGATTTCAGATATATTTATCATTTTTTTAAGGTCAATATTCAGGAAAACAGTTAGGGATGTGCATCTAAATTTGGATGATATTTTAGAAAATGAAAATATAGATGAATGATGATCAAATAAAACTGAGATTCTGGGGTGTGCATGGCACCCTCCCTGTTCCAGGTAAAAACACCGTGAAATATGGAGGGAACACATCCTGCATCAGCCTTGAATTTCCCGGGGGCAAGCTTTTTATATTCGACGCCGGCACAGGCATAAAGGTGTTGTCTGACTATCTTACGGCAAATAAGGTCCGGCCTGTCAGTACAAAAATATTTATTTCACATCCTCACTGGGATCACATAAACGCTCTTCCCTTTTTTGTACCGCTTTACATGCAGGGTAATAATTTTGAAATCTACGGCCCGTCCCAGGGCAACATCAGCATGAAGAAACTGATCTCAAGACAGATGGATGGTATATACTTTCCGATCAAATTCAAGGAATTCGGCGCAAACATCCATTTCCGCGATCTAAAGGAAGAAGAGTTTAAAGTAGACGGAATAAATATAAAGACAATGCTTCTCAATCATCCCGGGCACTGCTTAGGATACTGTGTTAACTACAAGAAGCGCTATATTTATTATATCACCGACAACGAACTCTATCCAAAGTCAAATCAGTTTTATAATGAGCACTACCTGAACAAGCTAACCGATTTTGTCAGAAATGCAGATGCCCTGATTACAGACTGCACTTACACTGACAAGGAATATGAAACAAAATCAGGCTGGGGTCATTCATCCGTAAAACAGGTAGTGGATTTGGCTGATCGCGCGAAGGTAAAAACTCTGTATCTGTACCATCACGATCCGGATCACACTGATGCTGTTATAGATGCTAAGCTAAAAACAGCGCAGGCTATGCTGAAAAAGAAAAACTCCGCAACTATATGCATTGCTCCAAAGGAAAGGGAACTTTTCAAGATATAAAAAATACTTATAACTACTCAGGCAGATAGGCTAAAGGCTTTTAGGAAAAACACTCACAAAACCCAATAATAGCATAGCCATTTAAGTATTTAGAAGGAATGCATACCATATGGGTTCCCATGCTGGAGCATGGGAACCAGGCAAATAATAACTAATTAACTTTTAAGTTAGCGCTTCCGACCTCTGACCTCTGACCTCTGACTTCTGCCCTTTTAGCCGCTTCCACCGTGTTTTTCATCAGCATGACAATTGTCATCGGACCTACACCGCCGGGTACCGGCGTTATTGCGGCAGCTTTTTCTTTTACTGCTTCAAAGTCCACATCACCGGCTAAAATCGCCTTTCCTTCAGAATTCGTTCCTATCCTGTTTACTCCAACATCAATAACAACGACCCCCTCCTTGACCATATCACGTGTAATTGCTTTTGGCCGGCCAATGGCCGCAATTAAAATGTCGGCCCGCTTTGTGTGAAAAGCCAAATCCTTTGTCATTGTATGACATATAGTTACAGTTGCATTGCCCGCAGGCCGTTTTTGGAGCATCAGATTTAGAATCGGTTTGCCGACGATATTACTCCTTCCCACAATCACAACCTCCGCCCCTTGTGTCTGTATGCCGGAACTAAGCAAAAGCTCCAATATCCCATGAGGTGTGCATGGCAAAAGGCTTTTTTCTCCGATAACCATCTTCCCAACATTTACAGGGTGGAAACCATCTACATCCTTATCAGGATCGATTGCGTAAATAACACGCTGTTGATTGATATGTTCCGGTAGCGGAAGCTGTACCAATATACCGTGAATCTTAGCATCCTTATTTAGCTCCCTTATTAAGGACAGCAGAGCGCTCTCAGTGGTTTCCGATGGCAAATCAACCTGTTTTGAATAGATCCCCAAATACTCGCATGCCTTTTTCTTTTGGCCAACATAGATCTTTGAAGCCGGGTCATCACCCACAAGAATAGTAGCCAGGCCAGGGGTTAAGCCATGTTTTTCCTTTAATTCAGATATTTCTTTTTTTAGATCTTCACGAATTTTCCCGGCAATTTCAGCCCCACTGATAATTTTTGCAGTCATTATTGATTTTTATCAAGACTATCTATAGATAATTATAGAAAAGATGATGCATTTTGTTGCATAATTTCAAAGTCATTCTCAGTCAAACCAGCGCCGCAAACAATGCGTTGCGCCATACTTTTATCGATCAAATCATTAGGAGCATGCGCATCACTATTAATTACAAGCTTTGCGCCAATTTTACCGGCAAGCTTTGCAATATGCCCATTGGTTAGAGAATGTCCCTTACGTGCCGATATCTCCAAAAAAATCCCTTTTTCTTTTGCTGTTAAAACCTCTTCTTCACTAATCAGACCCGGATGCGCAAGTATATCGATATCTGCTTTTAGAGCAGCCATATTGGTGCCTGGAGCAACTGGTTCGACAATTGTTTCGCCATGAACGATGATGATCTTTGCGCCAAGAGAACGCGCCTTTCTGGCATTATTCGCTATCAGGGAAGGGGGAACATGTGTGATTTCTATGCCTGGAATGACCTTTATCTTTACGACTGTATTTAGCTCTTCCGCTATTGCGACTATCCTGGGAATTACAAGGTCGAGATTGGACAAATCACCATGGTCGGTAATCCCGATTGCTTTTAGCCCCGCAAATTCAGCGCGCCTGACAAGTTCAGATGGAATCAAAGCTCCATCGCTAAAAATTGAATGGGTATGAAGATCAATCATAGCTGGTTACTCGTTGCTGGTTACTCGTTGCTCGTTGCTCGTTGCTGGTTGCTGGTTGCTTTCAGCTTATCAGCTTATCAGCTTATCTATACCTTGTATTTACCGAAATCTTCTGAAGAAAGTTTTTCAAGATATTCCGCCCATTTTTTTCCTTCTTCACTCTTGTCCACAACTTCTGCCTTAACATCTCCCTGCTTTGATTTAGCAATAACCTCATCATTGACATAAATAGGAGCGCTAAACCGCAAAGCAATGGCTATTGCGTCGCTTGGGCGGGCATCCATGCTGAAATTTTTTTCTTTGGAAATAAAATATATTCTGGCATAAAAGGTATTATCCTTTAAATCACATACCTCAACCTTTGACACATCAATATCAAGCATACTGGTAAAATTCTTGAAAAGATCGTGTGTCATGGGACGATCAAACTTTATATTCTGCATGCTCGAAGCTATGGAGGTTGCTTCGAGTAATCCGATCCATATTGGGATGGCCTGGCCGTCCTCCTCCGATTTTAAAATAATAATCGGTGTATTTGATGTCGGATCCATAGTCAAGCCCGCTATGCTTACCCTGTGCAGCATAACCATTTTTCTCCTTTCAAACCATTATAAATTGGTGTCCCCCTGAAGAGAATGGGATAATGCTTTTTCAATCCTTACATTAATTATCCTGCCTGAAAAATTTCCACCATGGAAAGAAGTATCATTGTTTGGAATAAAGTTTACAATTTTGTTTGTTGATGTTCTTCCGGTCCATTGGATATTCTCGCTGTTTTCCTCAGTTTTAAGCTGCCTTTTGCTTAACCCTTCCACAAGTATTGGTTGGGTCGATCCCACCAGAACTTCATTTCTTTTTTTTGTATAATATTCCTGCGATTTCAATAATTCAATCAACCTGTCTTTTTTCTCCTGTTCAGATATCTTGTGGCGAAAAAGTGCTGATGGTACATTTGGACGGTCAGAATACTTAAACGCAAATATATCATCATATTGTAGTGTGTTAATCAAGTCTATTGTTTCATTAAAATCATCCTCGGTCTCACCTGGAAAACCTACAATAAAATCAGAAGTAATAGCTATTTCCGGACAAATATTTCGCAGTTTATCCACCTTTGCAAGATAATAATCCCTAGAATATTTCCGGTTCATCCTTTTTAATACCCTGTCTGACCCCGACTGTACAGGCAAATGTATATGACTACATAATTTATCAAGGTTTTTAAAGGCATAAATTAAATCATCTGAAAGATCCTTTGGGTGTGAAGTGGTAAATCTGATTCTTAAAAGACCGTCAATTTCATTAATAAGAGAAAGCAGTTCGGGAAATGAACACAACCCTTCCTTTTTACCAAAACTGTTTACGTTCTGCCCAAGAAGGGTAACCTCTTTTATGCCGGATTCAACAAGGCTGCGGATCTCGCCAACTATTTTCTCGGGGCTCCTGCTTGCCTCCCTGCCCCTCACAAAGGGAACCACACAGTATGTGCAATAATTATCACATCCCTGCATTATAGTCACAAAGCTTGTAACTCTGTCCCTATCATCTGTATCAACGCTAAAAACAGATTCGTCTATTCCCTCCGGCATTTCAACGTCGACAATACGGCATTTTTTAGCCTCTATCCGTTCGATCATACCAGGCAAACGGCTAATGGCATGTGTCCCGAAAACAAGGTCGAGATACGGCACACGTTCCAGCATATTAAGCCCTTCCTGTTGTGCCACACATCCGCCAACGCCTAAAATAAGATCAGGTTTTTTTCTTTTAAGCCGCGCAAGGCGGCCTAAAAAGCTGAATACCTTCTGCTCCGCCTTTTCCCTGATAGCGCATGTATTAACAATAATCAGGTCGGCCATCTCAGGGGATAAGGTCATTTTATATTGCAGCAGTTTTAATCCTTTTGAAATCTGTTCGGAGTCATAAACATTCATCTGACATCCGATTGTGTTAATGTATAAGTATTTAGTGTTCATCTACTCAACCAATTGCCCACTCGACTACTCGACCTTCTTCAGCATCTTCCCACGAATAGTGATCCTTTTTATATCCTGCATCTCTATTCTGATATCTGCAAATGAAGATACGCCATAGCAGGGTTTTTTCTTGTCCACAACAAGCTCGATAACCTTCCCGTCTTTTAAATTCACCTTTGCATTAACGTCCTTATCCTGTAATAGAAAAAAAACAGAGTTTATCTTGTCAAAGTCGATAGATATTTCAACCCTGCCCAGTTTACCTGTAAGACAGGTCAGCCCGTCACAGGAAAATTTCTCAAGCTCAATTGACACGTCAGACTGGTCTATAAGAGTTACCGCGTAGTTTTCTTCAGGCTCGGGCACCGCTATCTGATCCCCTTGTCCCATACCTCCCATTCCAAGCGTACAAAAAGATATTATCACCACGAGGCTAAAATATAATCCTTTTTTCATGATACTCCCCCCTCGATTTCACAAAATCAATAAGCCCTATATCACGAGACATTTGCAAAACCATCATTATCTGCCATTTCGACCCGCCTGCCAATGCCTGGCACTGGCTGGCAGGCCGCAGGGAGAAATCTTAATGATTCAAAGGCCTCATCACCTAACACTCAACACCTAACACTTAACACCTTTTTTAAAAGCAACCGGCTCTATCATAATCTCTTTTTTAAGATCCTGCAAAATCATCTCAACAGCCTCTTCACATCCAGGAGAAATATGAAAAGCCACAAAACCTGAGCCGGGATCGATTGTCGTTAATATTGCAATGCCGTCATAAGCCTCAAAAATATATCTTAAAAAAACAGATCTCTCTGCGATCAACACGATAATATTTTCTTATGGTTTCCAAGTAAATATAAAATCCAAGCAATGGCTTATCTGTTAGAATTTGTCAGTTAAAAAATAAAATATCATCAAATCAATAGTTTTTTCAATAAAAAATTGCAGATAGTTTTTTCCGCAACTGCTTAGGGCTCATGCAAAAAGAACTTAGCAGAGTTTGCGCTCAGATTTAGGTTGGATTTGGTTGATCAGGATTTTTCAGGAGCACGGTTCTCGCATCCTCGATATCTCGTGGTCTGCCTGCAAAGATTTTGACGACAAAATCGATTTTTTTTCCCGTGATAAATCAGGCAGGATTAATTGACAAAGGGAAATATTAGAATATATTATAAAATCTTATATTACAAATGGCCGGAAAGAGAGATATATGCTTAATATTGGAAACACTGTTTTGATTCTAATCGATGTTCAGGGCAAATTGGCCCATCTTATGCCTAAGAAAAGTATGCTGTTTGATAACCTTCAACGGCTCATAAAGGGAATGCAAATTCTGGGGATTCCCATCATCTGGGTTGAACATTGCCCTGAAGGCTTAGGGCCGACAATACCTGAACTCGCCAATCTTCTATCTGACATTAAGCCTATAAGTAAACATAGTTTCAGTTGCTGCGGCAGTGATGAATTTATGCAAAAGATAAAAAAATTAAACAGACAACAGGTTTTAATCGCAGGCATTGAAACTCATATCTGTATTTATCAGACTGTTAGGGATTTATTGGATTTGCAGTATGAAATTCAGATTGTTGCAGATGCCGTTTCTTCAAGGACCGTGGAGAATTTTAAGATCGGCCTGGAGAAAATCAAAGATTTAGGGGCTGCGCTGACAAGCACTGAGACCGCATTATTTGAATTGTTGAAGGAGGCCACAGGAGAAAGATTTAGGGAGATTCTCAAAATAGTGAAGTAGAGACCTGTGTGAAACGCCTTGACATCAATAGAAATTGAAAATAGCATCTAATATTTTTAATTAGGGAGTGGTCAGCAGGGTGGAAATCGATCTGGATGGCATTGTTATAATTGTTGGAAACTACGGCAGCGGAAAGACCGAGATTTCCATCAACCTTGCCGTGAATCGTAAGCGGGCCGGGTTAGAGGTTCGTATTGCAGATCTTGATCTGGTTAATCCTTACTTTAGAACACGTGAGGCAAAGGCACGGCTTGCTGAACTTGGGATCGAGGTGGTTGTGCCTCCAAACCAGTATATGCAGGCCGATCTTCCCATTTTGAGCCCTGTTGTGGCGGGAATGATCAGACAGCCAAGCCAGCTTACATTGCTTGACACAGGCGGTAATGGTGTTGGCGCAAATGTGCTTGCAGCGCTTGGCGATGCATTAAGCGGCAGGAAAATTCATGTGCTTCAGGTAATAAATCCATTTAGACCCTTTACAGAAACCGTTGGAGGGTGTTTAAAGATTCGCGATGAGATAGAAAGGGCCTCAAGGTTATCTGTAAGCGGCATTATCGGCAATGCAAATCTTATCGATGAAACAACTGTTGAGGACATATATACAGGTTATGATTTTGTATCAGGATTATCGATGGAGAGCAGATTGCCTTTAAAGTTTGTTACAGTTGCGGCAGAGCTGATGCCGGAAATAGATATTAAACATTTTACCTGTCCGGTATTATTAATAGAAAGGCAGCTTGTCCCGCCGTGGAAAAGGTCTTTTTCTCTTGCTTCAAAAACGGAGTAAAATATATGGCATATAAGCATCATATTGACAGCAACAGATGTAAAGGGTGCGGGCTATGTGTGGCCGTATGCCCTAAAAATGTTTTGGAACTGTCTGAAGAAATCAACACAAAGGGCTATTTTCCCGTATATCAGGCACGTCCCGAAGATTGTATTTTTTGCGCAACATGCTGCATTATGTGCCCGGATGTCGCGATAACCATAACCGAAGAAATCGAAGACATGCCAAAGCAGCCGGCATAAACAAAGGAATATTATGGGAAAGATATTAATGAAAGGGAATGAAGCTATGGGAGAGGCTGCAATAAGAGCTGGATGTCTTAATTATTTTGCCTATCCTATTACTCCTCAATCCGAGGTTGCAGAATACCTGTCCCGCCGCATGCCTGAAGTCGGCGGTGTATTTTTACAGGGGGAAAGCGAGGTTGCGGTTTCATATATGCTTTTTGGAGCGTCAGCGTGTGGCGCCAGAGTTTTTACCACATCCTCGAGTCCCGGTATAAGTCTGATGAGTGAGGGGATCAGCTATATTGCCGGCGCCCAGTGCCCGGCCGTGTTTGTAAATATTATGCGAGGCGGTCCCGGACTGGGAGGAATACTTCCATCCCAGGCTGATTATTTCCAGGCAACAAAAGGTGGAGGGCATGGCGACTACAGATTGCTTGTCATGGCGCCTGCAAGTGTTCAGGAAGCTGTTGAGATGGTAATGCTTGCTTTTCCTCTTGCGGAAAAGTATCGCAACCCGGTGATGCTTTTAGGCGACGGTTTGATAGGCCAGATGATGGAACCTGTAGAATTTCCTGATCACCTCAAGTCAGAGCCGACCAACAAGGATGAATGGGCTACAAACGGAATGGATACTCGTGGAAGCGACAAGCGCAACCTGGTAAAAACTCTTTTTCTAAATGCCGGTAAACTAAACGAACATAATCTTATGTTAAAAGCCAAGTACGACCGGATGAAGCGAGAGGAAATAAGATACGAACTTTATAACATAGAATCTGATTATAAAACGCTCATTGTAAGTTATGGAACAATGAGCAGAGTATGTAAAACCGCTATAGACAATATGAAAAATGAAGGGCTTGAGGTTGGAATGGTAAGGCCTCAAACCCTTTTCCCCTTTCCGGAAAACGCCGTATATGAAGCTGCTTCCAAAGAGAGCTGCAAGATAGTTGTAAGCATCGAGATGAGCATGGGACAAATGGTTGAGGATGTGGAGAGATGTGTTAAAGGTAAACTTCCTGTTAAATGGTATGGGAAATGTGGCGGCGATGTGCCGACTCCGGAAGAGGTTGTTGAAGCTGTTAAATCGTTTTTATAAAGGAGTATAAATATCAATGGGCAAAACATTTTCAAAACCGGAAGCTCTTTCCGACCAGCATACCCATTACTGCCCTGGATGTACCCACGGCATTATACACAGGCTGATAGCCGAAGTGATCGACGAACTGGGCATCAACGGTCGTACCGTCGGCATTGCGCCTGTCGGGTGCGCGGTTTTGATTTATAATTATCTTACCTGTGATTTCCAGGAAGCGGCCCACGGTCGTGCGCCGGCTATGGCTACAGGGATGAAGAGAGTCAGACCGGATTTGATCGTTTTTACCTATCAGGGTGACGGCGACCTGGCAAGCATTGGAATAGGAGAGATAGTTCATGCCGCAAACCGGGGGGAAAAGTTTACAACCATCTTTGTAAATAATGCTGTCTATGGCATGACTGGTGGGCAGATGGCGCCAACTACCATGCCCGGCCAGCGGACTACAACAAGCCCTTTTGGGAGAAATGTTGAAGAGGTCGGTATGCCGATAAAGATGGCGGAATTGCTTTCGGCTCTCGAGACACCCGCATATATTACAAGGCAATCGGTAATAAAGCCAAAGTATATTGTCAGGGCAAAGAAAGCCATCAAAAAAGCATTTCAGTATCAACTGGAAGGCCGATGCTTTAGCCTGGTGGAGGTTGTGAGCACATGCCCGACCAACTGGGGGCTTACTCCGGTGCAGGCAATAAAATGGGCAGAGGAGACTATGCTGCCCTATTATAAACTTGGCGAATTTAAAACGCCTGATTAAGACAGGAAAAAAGGTAGCCGTTCACGGCTTGAAACTTGAAATTGGAAAGTAGAAATTGGGAGGACCTGTCTGCGTGCGGGCACGCACAGGCAGGGATGAAACGAGTTTACGAGTTGGATGTTTACAAACTGGCAGAAGCGTTATCAGATATGGTCTGGCACGACTTTGATAAGTGGAACAAAAAGGTTCATTTGAAGAAATCAAATCATGGTTGCGAAAACTCATCAGAAGAAAAGTTTTATCTGAGTCAAACGAGACAGAATACAAAGCAATAGTTGAAAAACTCGGCCCAAAATTGAATGCGTTCATCAACAGTACAAAAACCATGAGGGCCAAATTTCTAATTTCTAATTTCAGCGTTCTGTGAACGCTTATTTTTTTTGCAACTGTAGATAGTTTACTGTATAATATTAAAATGTTGCGAATATTATTTAGGAGGCAAGAATGCAAAGCGAGGTGATATTTGCCGGTTTTGGCGGGCAGGGGATACTTCTAATTGGGAAGATCCTTGCATATACAGCCATGGAAGAAGGTCGTGAGGTGGCATGGATTCCTTCATACGGCCCTGAAATGCGCGGTGGAACAGCTTATTGTACGGTTGTTATCAGCGACAAACCGATTGGTTCGCCGATAATCAGAAATCCAATGCATCTTGTCGCCATGAACCGGCCTTCTTTGGAAAAATTTGCGCCAATGGTGAAGCCGGGCGGTGTTATATTGATTAACAGTTCATTGGTTTCAATTAGATCGCATCGCAACGATGTTGATGAACTTATAGTTCCGGTTAACGACATTGCCAAGGAGCTTGGCAATGTAAGAGCTGCAAATATTGTGGCCCTTGCCGCTTTTGTTGCGCGCAGCAAAGTAGTCAATTTTGACTTAATGAGGGAATCTGTCAAAAAGGAATTCGCAAAAAAACCTAAATTTATACCTCTTAATATGGAGGCCATTGAACAGGGTAAAAGGGCGGCAATGCCGTCAATAAAGGCATAGAACTATGAACCTGAAAGTCCCCAGTTATATACTATCAATACAGCCGTATTCTCCTGGCAAGCCTCTTAAAGAGCTTGAAAGGGAATACGGCATTAGTGATTCCATAAAACTTGCTTCAAATGAAAACCCTCTGGGGCCGTCTCCCAAAGCGGTTGAGGCTATTAAGGGAGCCATGGAAAATCTTAATCGCTATCCTGATGCCAGTGGTTATGATTTAATAAAAAAGATTTCTGAAAGCCTGGGAATCGGGCAGGAAAATATTGTTTTAGGAAACGGTTCTGATGAAATTATAGGCATGCTTACGAGGGCATTAACGCAAGCCCGCGATGAGGTGATTATGCCGTGGCCCTCATTTGTTATGTACGATATAATGATTCGCAGTGTCGGAGCTATCCCTGTATATGTGCCGTTGAATTCACTTTCAATTGACTTAAACAGCATACAAAACAGGATTACCCAAAAAACCCGCATGATTTTTTTGTGCAATCCCAACAATCCAACCGGAACCGTTTTTTCCAAAACCGATTTTGAAACTTTTCTGGAAGGTATTCCCGAAGTAGTTGTTGTGGTAGACGAGGCATATATCGAATTTGTTCGAGATAAAAAATGCGCAAGAAGCATTGATTATCTTAATGCAGATATGCCGGTGGTCACGCTTCGCACCTTTTCCAAGGCTTATGGCCTGGCAGGGCTTAGAATCGGCTATGGAATAATGCCACATGCAATAGCAGATGTGATAAACAAAATAAGGCTGCCTTTTAATGCAAATTCGCTGGCACAGGTAGCTGCTGCCGCTGCACTTGAAGACAAAGAATTTCTGCAAAAGACTGTAGATCTTGTTCATGAAGGTCTGAATTTCTTATATGATTCCCTGGAAAGGCTGGGAATTAAATATTTTCCTTCCGAGGCAAATTTTTTTCTAATTGATGTTGGAAAAAATGCTGATGAGGTTTTTGAAAATATGCTCAGGCAGGGGGTTGTTGTCAGATCCATGACAGCTTATGGTTATCCTGATTATATTAGAATTAATGTCGGGCTTCATGAGGAGAATGTTCGTTTTATTAAGGCTCTTGAGAAGGCAATGTGAAATCTCTTCTTATTACAATAGATGGTCCGGCAGGGGCGGGTAAAACCACGGTAAGCCGGAGCCTGGCAAAAAGGCTTGATTACAGATATATTGATACAGGGGCTCTTTACAGGGGGGTTGCATTTGAAGCAAAATCTAAAGGATTGAGCCATGAT
>JAPVVG010000160.1 GCA_028571455.1 Desulfobacteraceae bacterium
GACTGTTTCCGGCTTAATCTCGCGCAAAGACTCGGGAGCATTAACCAGTATCTTTGCTTTCTTGGCTCCGACCAACCCGAAAATACCGGTAGAGCCATAAGAAATAACATCATGTTTGAGTTTCTCTCTTGGTATATTAAGTGCCTCACAGGCATTCTTAACCGCCTGCTCAACATCTTTACCTTCAAATTCCAAAGAAGGCGACATATATAACCTCCGTTATTAAGCTCTTTTTTTTGTAATATAATGCTGTTGCGCAATAGACAGGATATTGTTTATCAACCAGTACAAAACAAGTCCGGAAGAAAAATTTATAAATATCGCCGTAAAAATAATCGGCATAAACTTCATCATCTTGGCCTGGGTGGGATCACCCACGGAAGGAGCCATTTGCTGCTGCAGAAACATAGTGGCGCCCATAATAATAGTTAACACAGGAATTCCGTAAGGCGGCTGCATCAATGGAATGGAGAAACTAAAATGAAAAAGGCGATCCGGAGCAGACAGGTCTGTAATCCAGCCCAAAAAATGAGCGTGCCTGAGTTCTATGGCTTCATACAACATTCGATAAAGGGCAAAAAACACAGGTATTTGCACAAGCATTGGAAGACATCCGCCCACGGGATTTACTTTGTATGTTTTATATAACGCCATAGTTTGTTCATTCATCTTCTTTTTATCATTCTTGTATTTTTCTCTAATCTCCATCATCAGCGGTTGAATCTTCTTCATTTGGGCCATGGATTTATAGCTCTTTGTTCCAAGAGGCCAGAGGGCAATCTTTGTCGCTATGGTTAAAATAATAATGGCCACGCCATAGTTGGGAATAATGCTGTATAGAAAATTCATAAACCAGAGGCAGGGTTTAGCGAGGATATCAAACATCCCGAAATCAATCGCCTTGCTAAGGTTATAACCGCATTGTTTGAGAACTCTCGTGCTCTTAGGCCCAAAAAACAGCTTGTACTCATAACCATGCTGCATCCCGGGTTGGATAACTGTTTCCGGCTGCATGTACTGGGCTTCCAACAACATGCCGTCCTGCGACAGGAAAAGTCGCATGCTCGCTTCAACAGGCTTGGTCGCAATAATGCTGGACATAAAGTAACGATCTTGAACCGTGACCCATTCCAGCGTTCCTGTATATATATTTTTGTCTTTTATTTTCTTGGCCTTGATCTGCTCCAGTGAATTATTAATCAAAGCACTCGGGCCTTCAAATCCATACATGGTCGTTGTTGTAGAATAGGTTTTCATTAACGACAGTATTAGATTATCCTGTATTGTTTGATAAGAACCGTTTTTAATTGTTACATTCAATCCAATCAGGTATGTGTCCGGAGAAAAGATAAACCTCTTCTCCACAACTACGCCATTTTCAGATACCCAAGAAAATGTAATTTCTTCCGATTGATCATTAATGTTCAAAAATTCGGCACTGCGATCTACATTAAAAACCGCATGTTTCAGGCCTGGAAGGCTGTTGCCGGCAAGCCCGAGCAGAACCGTTCCCTTATCATGAATTTCCGGAGATATCATTTGATATAAAGGTGAATCATCGCCGCCGTTTTCCTTGTAATCTTTCAGAATAAAACCATTAAACGCCGCCCCCTTTTCTGAAATTTTAACCGAATATAAAGGCGTATTTACAGTAATTGTTCTGGCTGCTTTTACCGGTTTCAACAGGTCGTCCTTGCCAGATATCAAATCAGGCATCAGATCAGGCATCACCTTTTTATCGATCATATCCTTCTCAAAAGCTTTATAAAACGGTTCCTCTTTTGCCATCTGCTTGGCCTGTTGGGTTTCGCTGGGGGGTTGAATAGCTTCCCTGTCAATAAAGAACATTTCCCACAAAATAAAAACAAGAAAACAAAGGGCAATAGCTATAGCTAAACGAGGAAGATCCACAATATACTCCTAAATTTTATACTTGGTAAAAGTGTTGTCAATTCCTATGTATTGGAACCGGCTTAAACAGGTTGGTTGCATTGGCAGAATCTTTGAGTGGCTGATCAGGGATACAATGATCTCTCATATTAAATGAGTCTAACAGCACAGGCCTACCATGCGCTATTTATATTCACGGCTCTCCGGTTAAGGGATATGATCGACTCCGCCCGGATTAAATGGGTGGCATCGCAGAATTCTTTTTAAAGCAAGGAATGATCCCTTTAGCGGTCCATAACGTAAAACAGCCTGATAGGCATACTCAGAACAGGTTGGATAAAAACGACACGACGGGTTCAAAACAGGAGACAAAATATATTGATATGCCCTTATAGTAAACAGGGCAAGCATCTGAAATATTTTATTAATGATAAAGATTCCTTGTAATTTTGTCAAAAATGTTTTGCAGGGACAAAAAAGCTTGGGCCGATGACAGGTTGACAGCCTCCTTCTTTGCTATGATATTTATATCCCAATTCCCTGTATTTTTGTGCCTGTTGAGTCGAAAATATTCACGGGTAAAGCGTTTAATCATGTTGCGAACTGCTGCATTTCCAACCTTTCTCGAAACGGTAATACCAAGGCGCATTCTTTCCGTTTTACCTGGAGCAAAAACTGCAATAAAGTTGTTATTTTGGCATCGCCTGCCTTTTGCCGTTAACCCTAAAAAATCTGAGTGTTTTAATAATCTATCCGCCTTGGTAAAAAAAAAGCTCACGAGATATCTACCCTGAGACCTTTGCAACCAACCAATTTTATTATGTGTTATATCTAAACGCTCAGACGATTTCTGCCTTTGGCTCTACGCCTGTTAATAATTCTTCTACCCTGTTTTGTTGACATTCTTTTCAAAAAACCGTGCGTTCTGGCACGCTTTATCCTGCTTGGCTGATAGGTTCTTTTCATATTACATATCCCCTAAATTATATGTTTATAGCCCTGAGGCCTCTGATATTTCTATAAAATATTGACTGCTTCGCAAAAAGTGGTTTTTAGACTTTTTACAAAACTGTCAATTTTAAACTAATAAAATAATCACAAGTTAATTATAAAGTCAAGCTCCAAAAACCAGGAACTTAAAGCTCGCCACAGTCCCGCATAAGCTTGACCTCTCGACCATTTCTGTAAGCAGGATTTTTGTTGTTCATAGCTTTATTGTTGTTGCCTGTTTTATTATCTCTTCGGAAAGGTTAAAAATTCCTTTTATAATCCCAAACGGTCTTGCCGTTCTACCGGGCTCCGACCTGAGCCTTATCATCATTCCACGAGAGCTCGTTAATTTAATATTTAAAACCAAATCCTTAAGATCTATCTTCTTTGACTTGCCTTTACGATTAACACGGGTTTGTACAAAATCGGAACTTTTTATAAAATCGTTTAATTTTTGCTTATCAAAACAACCCTCTTTTAGTTCCACCAGATATGTGGCCGATTTTTGCTGTTTAATGGCCGGCTTTGAAGAAGATATTTGACAGCCTTTCACTAAAAGACCTTCCGGAAGATGATTGTTTAAAGCGGTTGTCACGGCGTCTGGTTTAACACTGCCGCATACTACCAAGTCTAATGATTCGTTCAGGCTTTCCATTCCTATGGGAAGAGGATCATCAAAAGACACCTTAGGCATGGGATGAAAACCTTCCGTAAACTTCATCAATATGCCTGCCCGCCTCAAGGCGCGTAAAAAGATATTTACAAGTTCCAGGTGCCCAAAGTATTTTGCCTGGCCCTGTTTTGAATAGGATACCCTAACCCTTGTATAAAGCCCGGCTTTTTTACCTGCCGCGTCTCCTTTGTTGTATAAAAACTCATTAACAATATCCTGGCCGGGCTCTTCCTTGCCGGGTTCAAACAGCTTTGGCTCAATGGTTTGAAGCTCCCCGCAGTCCCGCTTCAGCGGGACGGGGAATCTTCGACCGTAAGGAAGTTTGCTATTTTCAGATTCGCTCGTTAACCCCGCAGCAAGCTGCGGGGAATGCGCTCGCTTTTGCGGTTCAAAGTCGCATACCCCGCAGGCATTACAATCCCCCCGGCGACAATCCGGCGTATGTTCGCCGCGCTTTGCCTTTTTCCATTCAAGCTTCAAAAATTCTTTTGTTACTCCGATATCAATGTGATCCCATGGCAGCCGGTCTGTAACATCCCTTGAGCGGGTTGTATAACGATCTACATCCAGCCCCTGATCAAAAAAGGCCGTTTCCCATAATGCATACTGAAACCTGTCGCCCCAGCCGTCGAACTTACACCCTTTTTTGTATGCATCCACCAGCAAACCACTAAGCCGCCTGTCTCCCCGTGCAAAAAGACCTTCGACCATGCTCACTTCAGGATTTTGCCACTTAAAATGAATTCCGGGCATTTTCAGGTTGGCCCGCAGCATTTCTATCTTTTCCCTTGATTCAGTTAGAGATACCTGAGGAGCCCACTGAAAAGGTGTGTGCGGCTTTGGAATAAATGTCGCCACGCTGACATTTATTTGGCCCCTGCGCCCTGCCCGGACTTTAATCTTGCGAAGCCTCTTAACAAGCTCCACAATCGCCAGAAGATCCTTGTCGGTTTCTGATGGAAGCCCTATCATAAAATATAATTTTATAACCAGCCAGCCCAGACTAAATACATCCTGTACCGTGTCAACGATCTCCTGTTCTGTAATATTCTTATTGATAACATCCCGCAATCTCTGACTGCCGGCTTCAGGGGCAATGGTAAATCCTGTTTTTCTGACCCTTTTTATAAGATTAATCAGTTCAGGAGTCAATGTGCCGGCGCGCAGCGAGGGTAACGAAACAGCAATATGTCCGGGTTCACATCGAGACATGAGCTGCTCCATAAGGGAGACAATAGAACCATAGTCTGCGGTACTCAACGACAACAAGGAGATGTCTTCGTAACCTGTAGCAGCCAATGAAGCATCGAACAGGTTAAGCAATCTATTCACAGATCGTTCACGCACCGGTCGATATATCATCCCAGCCTGGCAAAATCGGCATCCCCTGGTGCATCCCCTTGCAATCTCAAGACGAAGACGATCATGTACAGGCTTGCCAAACGGAATTATCGGAGCATCCGGAAAAGGGGCTGTGTCAAGATCCGCTATTATTTCTCTTGTAATAACCTTATAATCTGAAAATCTGGCCTGCGGGATCTGAAAAAAGCTTTTGCTTCCTGCGCTGCTGTTGGTTGAATTAAAAAACGCCGGTATGTAAATGCCTTTAATTAATGATAGTCGTTTTAAAAGGTCCTCCTTGTTTCTACCGGCCACCTCTTTCCACTCAAGCCAGGTCATAGATATATCGACAATCACATTTTCGCCGTCTCCGACTACCATAGCGTCAAAAAAATCGGCGACAGGCTCAGGATTGCACGTACAGGGACCGCCTGCTATAATAAGCGGAAATGAACCATCCCTTTCTGAAGAAAAAAATGGGATGCCTGCAAGGTCTAACATTGTAAGAACATTAGTATAATTTAACTCATAAAGCAGACTGAAACCGATAATATCAAAATTTTTAAGCGGACTATGTGATTCCATAGACATAAGGGGTATATGTGACGATTTCAGATAAGACTCCATATCAAGGTCTGGGGCATAAACCCTTTCCGCTGCTATCTCTTTGTGTTTATTGAGGATATGATAAAGTATCTGAAGTCCGAAATGTGATGTGCCTATTTCATATAGATCCGGAAACGCAAGGGCAACCTTTAGCTTGACCTTGTCCGGATCTTTTTTTATGGAGTTTATTTCCGTGCCCAGATATCGGCTCGGCCGTTCTATTAGCGGTAAGATGTCTTGAATGGTTTTAATTTTCATGGTATTATATTAATCATTTTGCAAACACACACAAACCTTTTTTAAAAATATCATGATACAGACATATAAAATTAAATCTTTGATTATAGTCTTTTTTGCGATACTTATCCTTTCTATTCCCTGCCATGCTGCTGAATATAAACGAGAAAACCCTGTTGTCAGGGCTGTACGCAAGGTCAGCCCCGCTGTTGTGAATATAAATTCGGAATATGAGGTTCGCAGACGCGTCAATCCTTTCTCCGGCTTCAGGATGGATCCATTGTTTGATTCCTTTTTCAGGGACTTTTTTGACCCTGGTTTTGAGCAGCGCTACAAAAGGACAAGCCTGGGTTCAGGCGTTATTATTGATGGAAAACGAGGTCTTATTCTCACAAATGCGCACGTGCTTACAAAAAGCGCGACCATAACGGTTATTCTAAATGATGAACGTAAATTTGACGCCCGGATTATAGGCGCGGATCCTGATTCCGATCTGGCGGTGCTGCGAATATCGTCAAAAAATTCTCTTCCGGCTATAGAAATGGGCGACTCCGACGACCTTATGATAGGGGAAACAATTATAGCCATAGGAAACCCGTTCGGGTTTTCCAATACTGTAACAACAGGGGTTATAAGCGCCACAAACCGAAGCATCAGAGCAGATGGCGCTGTTTATCATGATTTTATACAGTTAGATGCCTCTATTAATCCCGGCAACAGCGGAGGGGCGCTTCTGAACATAAACGGCGAACTTATCGGCATTAATACCGCAATTTATGCAAAAGCTCAGGGAATAGGCTTTGCCATACCAATCAACAAAGCAAAAAGAATTGTGTCAGACCTTATTCAATACGGGGAGGTTGTTCAAATATGGCTTGGTATAACCGTGCAAAATCTTGATAAAAGGCTTGCCCAATACCTGAAAGCTCCTGAACATAAGGGCGTGCTTGTCAAAGAGGTCTCAAGGGGAGGGCCCGGCTATAAATCAGGCATCCGGGACGGTGATATTATCCTGTCTGTTGGCTCCCGGACCACCCCTTCGGTTGAGCATTATCATACAGCCATGAAAAATTATGCCAAGGGGGATTGTATAAAGATAAAGCTCTGGCGAAACAACAAAGAAATTATTGTTTCAACAAAAGCGGCCATGTTCCCTGAAGAGCTGGCCCGGGAACTCGCCTTCAAGCTTCTTGGAATAAAGGTCGAAAACCTGTCTTTAACAAAACGTTTTCAATATAAAACCTTCGCAAAAACAGGTGTGGTGATTTCAGGGGTCAATCGTCAATCCTATCTGGCGCGTATCGGGGTAAAACCAGGTGATATAATACGGCAAATTGATGAAATGACTGTAAGCAATGTAAAGGAATTTGAAAAAGCGGTTGTAAAATACCGGCATAAAAAATCGGTAGTTATCCTGCTACAACGCAGCGATCAAAGCTATTATATAACCGTTAAATTATAAGCTTTATAACCGCTTTTTTGTCGCGGCCGGAAAGCCGCAAGTGGGGGTTTTGTTCAGGCGCTATATATCGAGTACGCTAACATTAAGAGCATTATTTTGAATAAACTCTCTTCGCGGCTCATCCTCTTCTCCCATCAGGATTGTAAAAATTTCATCTGCTTCGACTACATCCTCGATCTTTATCTGTAGCAATGTTCTCTTGTTGGGATCCATGGTTGTCTCCCATAGCTGGTCAGGATTCATTTCGCCAAGACCCTTATATCTCTGAACACCCAGACCCTTCTTGCCCTCTTCTATTAAAAAAGACAGAAGCTCTCTTTTATCCTCCTTAACAACAGAATCACCAGTTTTGTCGTTGTTAAAGACTACAAACGGAGGGCAATCAAATTTTAATATGTTTTTGCCTGTAACAAGACATCTCTGATAATCCGATGAACACACAAATCCTCTACCTATTTTAATCGGCTTTACTTCCTGATCCAATACGGTTGTTGTCAAAATATCCTGATACATACTGTTTTTGTGTGTAACGATAATTTCATATATATCTCTTTCTTGATTCCAGCTCGGCCCGTCAACACCGTAACCATTTTTTAACAACAGATCTTTGAGATATATCATTTGCTCTTTGTCTTTTAAAAATTTTACATTTTCAACCCCTTGCCCTATCAACAGCTCGATAAAATCCTGTTTTATGCCGCGAGACTCAAGTTTTGACAAGCTTTCAAAATATTCTGCAAGATCGCATAAAAAAAGATAAAGGTTGTGTTCGGGCAGTATTTTTTCATCCTTTGCGATTTTTACACTTTTATTATTACATACCCTTTTTAAAATATAATCATTAAATCCTGTCTCATCCTTAAGATAAACAGCATTTTTTCCTTTGCCCAACTTAAACAAAGGGGGTTGAGCAATATACAAATACCCGCTGTCGATTATATCGGACATCTGGCGATAAAAGAATGTCAACAAAAGCGTTCTTATGTGAGAACCGTCAACATCGGCATCTGTCATAATAATTATCTTATGATATCGAATGTTTTCAATGTTATATTCCTCTTTGCCGACTCCTGTGCCAAGCACGGTAATTATATTTTTAATTTCCTCGCTACGCAAAATTTTATCAAAACGGGATTTTTCAACATTCAATATTTTCCCCTTTAACGGCAAAATAGCCTGGAACTTTCTATCTCTACCCTGTTTTGCGCTGCCACCGGCAGAATCACCCTCTACAATAAAGAGTTCTCTTTCCGAAGGCTCTAAAAATTGGCACTCAGCCAGCTTGCCGGGAAGTGTGGAATCAAGCAACGATCCCTGTTTTCTTGCCAGATCCCTTGCCCGTTTTGCGGCATCTCTCGCTCTTGCGGCATCAACCGCTTTTTCTACAATCTTTTTAGCAACAGATGGATTCTCTTCTAAAAACATACTTAATTTTTCATTAACAAGAGATTCAACAAGCCCTTTTACTTCGCTGTTCCCTAATTTGGTTTTTGTCTGTCCTTCAAATTGAGGGTTCTTTATTCTGATGCTGATTATTGCGGTCAATCCTTCCCGAACATCATCACCGCTGATTTTTTCCTGAAGATTTTTAGGCAGATTCGCTGTGGATGTATACTGATTCATTGTGCGCGTAAGAGCGGCTTTAAATCCGATTAAATGAAAACCACCTTCTATTGTATTGATATTATTTGCAAAGGAAAATATCTTTTCTTTAAAAGTGTCATTATATTGTATTACTGTTTCAATTTGAACGTTATTTTTTTCTCCTTCAATAAATATAGGCTTGTGAAGGGGTGTATGCCTCCTGTTAAGATATTCAACAAATGCTACTATTCCTCCTTTATAAAAAAAACTTTCTTTTTTGTCAGAACGTTCGTCTTCAATAGTTATATTTAAGCTTTTATTTAAAAAGGCAAGCTCCCTGAGTCTTCTGCTAAGTATCGCATAACTAAAATTATTTGTATTAAAAACATCTAAATCAGGAGAAAAATGAATTTTGGTGCCATTTTTATCTGTCTTTCCTATTATACTTAATTCACTATTCTTTATCCCTTTTTTATAGGTTTGATGATAAATTTTCTTGTCTATATATATTTCTACTTCAAAATCTGCCGAAAGGGCATTTACAACTGATACTCCAACACCATGCAGCCCGCCGGACACCTTATAAGAATCGTGATCGAATTTTCCTCCGGCATGAAGCTTTGTTAATACAACCTCAACAGCCGGCACTTTTTCTGTTTTGTGAATGCCGACAGGAATACCCCTCCCATTATCTTCAACGCTGATACTGTTATCGGTATGGATAGTAACCTTAATTAAATCACAATATCCAGCCATTGCTTCATCAATACTGTTATCAACAACCTCATAAACGAGATGATGAAGCCCCTCAACATCAACATTCCCAATATACATTGAAGGCCTCAATCTCACCGGTTCAAGGCCTTCAAGTACATCTATACTGCTTGCATCATATATATTTTCCATTAAATTCTCATCGGCATAATAACACTTAAAAATTGTTTATCCTCTTTTGCCTCGATAAAACATGGCTTTTGTTCATCAATTATATATAAAATAACATTATCCTCATCGATTATATTTAATGTGTCTATAAAGAATTTTGGATTAAATGCCGTCTCAATTTTCTCTCCTTTATAATCTATATCCATATCCTCTGTTGATTCACCTAAATCAGGATTTGTGGCGGTAATTATTAGTTTGTCTTTCTGAAAATTAAACGCCACTCCTTTGTAATTATCAGAATATAATATCGACATCCTTTTTAACATGTTTAGAAACATTTTTCTGTCAACAGTAATTGTATTCGCATCTCCTTTGTCAATAATATCACTATATTTTGGAAATTCACCTTCAAGAAGTCTTATTATAATGGTTTCCGTATCTTTCTTAACAATAAAATGGTTATCTTTATTTCCTATCTGCACGGTGCCTTCTGGATCAAGAAACCTGCTTACTTCTGTTAAACCCTTTTTGGGAATAATAATCCCTGATTCTGATCCGCCAAAGTACTCTGGCGGATCAAATCCACCTGCGGCGGACTCAGAAACCCGCCTGCTATCCGTCGGGCAGATATAATCAACCAGCGAAAGCCTGCTGCCATCCGTTGAAACCATCCTGATTATATCTTGATCATTATTTTTTAGTTTTTCAAAATATATTCCATTAATATGAACTCTTCTGTCATCTGTAACAACACCTATACTAACGGTTTGATCTATCATTTTTTTAAGAGCCGGTGATTTGATTTTAAAAAAAGAAATGTCTTCTATTAACGGAATTTCAGGGAAATCGTCGGGGTTCATTCCGACTATATGATAATTAATTCCGCCTTTGGCGGAACTGATTTCCACCCAATGATTTTCTATTTCATTGATATTTATTTCATTGGATGGAAATTCTTTTACTATTTCGTATATTTTTCTTGCATTAATAGCTATTGTTCCCTGTGATTCAACTTTTGCATGGTATGATCCCACAAAACCTGTTTCAAGATCAGTGGCCGTAATTTTTATACCTGAATCTGCTGTTTGTATTAAAACTGTTTCAGTAATAGCCAGGTTACTTTTATGTCCCGTTAAACCTTGAATGTTTGACAATACATCCAGTATATCCATTTTATTAATTATAAACTTCATAATCTTATTCCTATATTAAGTTATATAAATATTATTAATAATATATAGTTATAATTATAATAACTTTCTAATATGGCTATTTTATTAAATAAAAAATAAAATACTATAACAAAAAAACATCGATTATTATGTTTAAAAAAATGATGTTATAAACATATAAAAAATTATTGTTAATAAATAATGAATTATTAACAAAATATCAATATAAAAAAGACAATATCGTTTTCGGCCATTCTTTGAGAAATTTATGGTAAAATAATAATTTTAGAGCTTATAAAAACAGAGAAAAAACAGAGAAAGGAAAAAGAAAAAAAATGGTAGCGGGGATAGGATTTGAACCTATGACCTTCGGGTTATGAGCCCGACGAGCTACCAGACTGCTCCACCCCGCATCATGTAAACTATATAAATAAACAAAACAAAAAACTAAGTCAAGATTTTTTATATTCCCAAAATCCGACATAGTCATAGGCTGATCTATTCTTTTTGTCTTTTTTATCCAGAAAGACATTTAGCGACCTGAGACCAAGGCCATTCGGATTTTAGGGTTATATTATTTCCGCCAGAATTCAGGCACAAGAAGGATTATTACCGTGTAAATTTCGAGCCTTCCCAAAAGCATGCACCATATAAGCAGCCATTTGCCGATAAACGGTATCTGCGTATAGTTGTCGGCCGGTCCGACTATCCCAAAACCCGGCCCTATGTTTCCGATAGTGGCTGCAACTGCGCCAAAAGAGGTAATAAAATCCACCCCCATGCCCGCAAGCAGGATAGCGCAAAAAGCAAAAAGGCTCATATAAAGGGCTAAAAACCCTAAAATACTTCTCATTATATCATCTGAAACCGGTTTTCCTCCTATTTTTATTTGCTTAACCGCATGTGGATGAATAAGGGAAAACAGCTCTTTGTAACAATATTTAAAACAAAGCATGACACGGATGCATTTCATACCTCCGCCTGTCGAACCTGCTGAAGCCCCCATAAACATGCAAAATAAAAGGATAAGCTGGGACATAGCAGGCCATTTTTCGTAATCTGCCGTTGTATAGCCCGTAGTCGTAAGAATAGAAACCACCTGAAAAGCTCCAAAGCGCAATGCCTGACCGATTTTTTCGTATATTGAGCCATAAACATTAAACGACACGACAATAATCAACAGAAAAACAAAACCAAGAAAAAATCGGCACTCTGAGTTGCGCCAGAAAGCAAGCGGTTTTCCTCTGAGCATTTGGTAATGAAGCGAAAAATTTATCCCGGCAAGCAACATAAAGAAAATGATTACAATATCAAAATATAGGCTGTTGTAATGGGCGATTGAAGCATTTTTTGTTGAAAATCCACCTGTCGGCATTGTTGTGAATGTATGACACAAAGCCTCATAAAAACTCATTCCCCCTATCAACAGGAGAATAAGTTCGGCCAGAGAAATGATGGCATAAACCTTCCAGAGAATCATGGCCGTATCCCTTATTCGTGGCTTTAGCTTGTCCGGGACAGGGCTTGGCATCTCCGCCTTGTAAAGCTGCATGCCGCCGACCCCCAAAAATGGAAGAATAGCCACAGATAAGAGTATGATACCCATACCGCCAAGCCACTGGATAAAACTTCTCCAGAAAAGGAGCCCTTTTGATACAGCCTCTATGTTGGTTAAAATCGATGCTCCGGTTGTAGTAAACCCGGAAACCGATTCAAAAAAGGCATCCACAAAAGAACTTACTTCGCCGCCTAAATAAAACGGCAATGCTCCGAACAGACCTACAACCGTCCACCCAACGGCCACGATTGCTATCCCTTCCCGCTGGCTGATGAATTCCGCCTTAGCTTTCCTGAAAGATATGTGAAGCAAAAAACCTGAACATATCGTTATCCCAATAGACTTTAAAATGGGAATAACGCTTTGGTCATTGTAATAAAGGCCGACAATAAGGGGCAATATCATGGTTAGTCCCAAAAAAATGGTCAACATACCAACAATATTAATTATATAGCGCCAGCGCATTTAAAAATATTCCAGTTTAACTGCGAGGATTTTCTCAACCTTCGGGATGGCCTGTTTTCTTGCGAATATTATTATCATGTCGTTAGGATTTACAATGGAATCGCCTGTAGGGATAATAAAATTTTTTTTGCGTATTATTCCGGCAACAAGCGCCCCTTTTGGGAAGGAAATATCCTTTAGAGGTTTGCCCACTATGTCTGAAGTTTCAAGAGCCACCGCCTCCATAAATTCAGCCTGCTCACCTTTAATTGATATGGAGGAAAGCACCTTGCCGCGACGAATATGCTGCAGAATTGTATTGATCGCAGAAAGTCGGGGGCTGATAACCTGCTCAATACCAATAGTCGACATCAAGGGAAAGTAGCTGAACTTGCTGATCTTTGTGATTGTTTTGCGCGCTCCCATTTGTTTGGCAAGGAGCGAAGCTAAAATATTAATCTCCTCATCGCCTGTCAGCGTGACAACAACATCAATATCCTGGATATTTTCCTCTTTCAGGAGCTCCTGGTCAGAACCGTCTCCATGGAGCACCACAACCTTATTCAATCGCTCGGCTAACTTGGCGCATCGGTCAGGATTTTTTTCAATTATTTTGGTATAGACAGGTTTTTCATCAAGGAATCTGGCTAATCTTATTCCTATTTTTCCTCCTCCTATTATAAGAACCCGCTCTACAGGTTCTGCATGCTTATCAAAAACAGTTAGAGTATCTAATAATTTTTCCTCTTCACAAATAAAATATACAAGGTCGCCGGCTAACAACCTGTCATTTCCTCCTGGGATAATCAGTTTTTCCTCGCGGATAACGGCAACAATAAGAGGCCTTTGTTTTTCCGATATGCTGGAAAGCTCTAAGAGACGGGTTCCGGCTAATCGCGCATCCTTATCTAAAAGAATCGCAATAAATTTGATACGACCATCTGCAAATTCTCCGACATCGACGACACCAGGCATATTCATCATTCTGTCAATTGTTTTTACAACCTCGATCTCAGGGTTGATTAAGGTATCTATATGAGGAGCATATTTACGGAAATTATCATGGTATTGATCGAAATCGGCATTCCGTATGCGGGCAAGCTTTTTTGTCGATGGAGAAAGTATGTCCGCGACAAGACATGCCACAAGATTTGCTTCATCACTGTTCGTCACGGCAAGGAGTATCTCAGCATCTTTGAGGCCTGCTTCATCTAATGATATCGGGCTGCTTCCTGACCCGTTTACAACCTGGACATCTATACTATCGGATACGCGACGGATTGCTTCATGATCCTTGTCAATAACAACCACATCTTTGTTTTCATTGACCAGGTGCCTGGCAACATTAAAACCCACCTCGCCTGCGCCTATAATTACGACTTTCAATTAAGCATGCTCCTTATTGTAACCGGTTACAGGTTCAAGGTTCAGGGTTCAGGGTTACATTTTTTCGACCCGTGCGGTTAGATAATTTTCAAGCCCCCTCTAATAAGAGGGGATTTAGGGGTGTGTTTATATGATATGCTGCTACATCCTTTTACACACCCCGTCCGCTTCGCGTCCACCCCTCTTATTAGAGGGGACTTGAGGGATTAACCGCACAGGTCGCGTTTTTTCATAACCGTGAACCCTGAACCCTGAACTGAATTATGGTTTACTATAGACATTTTCATGTGTCAATTGTTGACGAGCAGGATGCTCAGGCAAATGATCCCAAAAAGGGTTATCCAGTCGCTTCTGTTTGATGAAAGGGCTTTGTTTGTCCGTTTTTCCGAGTAACACCTTGCTTCCATGGCAACAGCGAGTTTGTCAGCCTTTTCAAAGGTTCTAATCATAAGTGGGATTATTAGTTTTATCAATCGATACACAGGGTTTTTCCTGTTTTCCACTCCCCGTGATCGCTGCGCATCAACAGTCTCCCTTGCCTGGTCAAGAATAAGAGGAACAAAACGCATGATCAAGCTCATCATGGTTGCAACTCTTTTTCCGGGAATAAATGGAAAAGGCGTCAAGAACCACTCTACTGCGATTCTAATATCTGACGGCTTGGTTGTTGAAACAAATATTAACCCTAACAAAACCACAAGCAGAAGCCGCCAGCAAACAAGGGCTCCGCTATATATTCCCTGCCATGCAACAACCGATTGCTTAAGGTCAGCTACAGGTGATTCAGGTGTAAATATGGCTCTGGCGATAAATATAAAAACAAGCAGAACAAAAAAATAGCGAAGCTCTTTTAAAATCGATTTAAATGGCAGATAACTTATTAATATTGCATAAAAAATCACAAGGGTTAAAATAGAAAGGGACAGCGGATAAGCTTTAAGACTTGAAATACTGATTAAAACAAAAGACAAAATTTTAAATCGTACATCTAAGGTATGCAGCAATGAAGCCCCTGGATGAAAATGAAAGGCGGTCAGTTCAGCCATGATTCTATCTCCATGCCCAGACGGGAAGCGCACGGCTCTCTTACACCAAACGCTTCAACATCCTTAATTATCACTTCAGGCGCATTGTCCATTATAACCTTTCCATCGCTCATTATTAGCAGGCGGTCGGCATGTGCTATAACCTTTTCCAGGTCATGCGTCGCTATCAGTATGGTATGGCCCGCCTTGTGCAGCGAAAGGGCCTGATGCAAGATCTGTCTTACTCCCGGATAGTCAAGATCTGAAAACGGCTCGTCAAAAACCAGAACCCTTGATTCCATCGCAAGGATACCGGCCACGGCAAGTCTCCGCTTTTCTCCGCCTGAAAGCAAATGGGGTCTTTGATCAGCAATATCTATCAAGCCTACAGCTTTCAACGATTTTATCACCCGTCTTTTAACCTCGCATTCGTTCAGGCAGAGATTTTCCGGGCCAAACGCCACATCATCAAATACTGTTTCACCTACTATCTGACTGTCTGCATCCTGAAAAACCATGCCAACCATTTGTCTTGCCCTTGGTATGTCCCGTGACACAGGAACTCCGGCCAGTCTGACCGCTCCTGTATCAGGCAAAAGAAGTCCGTTTAAATGCCGCAAAAAGGTGGTCTTGCCGGAACCGTTCCTGCCGGCAATGACTATAAATTCTCCTTCTCGAATACTAAGAGTTATATCCTCTATGCCTATAGTGCCGTCTGGAAAGCGATGGCTAAGATTTGTTACTTCAATAATATTCATTTTTCGTAATAATTTTTTTGACAGGATATTCAGCCCCTAATCCTTAATCCTCATTATTGGCCGCAATGCCTTTGCAATAGGAACCGCCGCAGCAATCTTCAGGGCATCGCCCAGGATAAAAGGATACATCCCCACAATCAGTGTTTTATTTAGAGTCATGCCTGTTAATAGTTTAAGCCAGGCAAGGCCGCATGCATAAATAACAACTGACCCGCAACACATTGCAATTACATCAAAACCAGCATGCAGGCCTGTTTTCTCCGTAAGCAGGCCAATAATATATACAGCCGGAAGATACCCAAAAAGGTAGCCCCCGGTCGGTCCTAACAAACGGCCTATACCTCCTGTTCCGCCTGCAAAGACCGGGAAACCGCAGGCTCCGGCCAGAAGATATACTGAAACACTTGCAAGGCCCATCCTGCTTCCAAGTAAAAGACCTGCAAGAAGTACAAATAAATTCTGAAGGACGATGGGAACAGGGCCTATGGGTATTGAAAGATATGCGCCTGCAGCAATTAAAGCCGCAAAAAGTGAAGCATATGCTGTCTTGCGAAGCTGTATGGAATGATTTGTGTTCATATATGAAAACAGTCGCCGTATATGACCTTTTTGATTGATCCGTCTGCGAGTTCCAATATCAGGGCTCCGTTTTCATCCACATCTATTGCGAGCCCTTCAGATGTATCACGGCTTGTTACTACCTTTACGCGCCGGTTAAGGGTTGTTGTATATTTTTTCCATTCAGGGATTACGTTGTCAAGGTTCGTATTATTAATGTAGCTTTCGAATTTATTTAGAAACCCAGAAAGGAGCTGTTTTCTTGATATTTTTTGGCCAAGAATATACCTTAATGACGTGGGGATGGCTTCTTTCGCGACCGGATCGTTATTCACATTTATACCAAAACCGATATTGATAAAAGAGACCATATCCGATTCCGCCTCTATTTCAGACAGCATTCCGGAGATCTTTCTGCCGTTGACCAGTATGTCGTTTGGCCACTTAACCATAGCATCAACACGAAACATTTGACGTAACAATTGAGCAAGAACAAGTGAGGCTGCAAAATTAAGCCTCAAGCTTAATACAGGAGGTATCTGCGGCCTTAGCACGATGGTAAAATAGAGCCCACCTTCTGAAGAGTGCCAGATCCTCTTTAAACGACCTCTGCCCTTATTCTGGCATCCGGCTATTACAACAGTAAAATGTGGACACCCCTTCCTGGCAAGCTCTCCGGCAATATCCATTGTTGACGTTACTTCGGGGAAAAAGTGGATTTTTGATTCTCTATCTGGAAATTCCCATGGGAAAAGGGCATCAATAGAGCCTGTAATCCGGTATCCCATTGTGGTTGCAATAATATTATATCCGAGCCCCTGAAGTTTGCGAATATGTTTCCATATAGAAACTCTTGAAATCCCAAGCTCAGAACTAAGCGCCTCGCCTGAAACAATCCCTTTTTCTCTTTTGAATATTTTAAGTATTTTTCCCTTCATTACTGGCCCTTCATTCTGGTTAACCATTTACGTTTGCGAAGTTAACGAAATATGTGATCTGTGTCAATAATATTTAATGAACTCGTAAAAAGTCGAATTCATCAAGTGTTATGTGTTAAGTGTTAGGTGTTAAGATAAAACATTTAATTGTTATATCAAGCTCTTAACACTTAACACCTAACACTTAACACGTATCGTAAAAAATGGTTTTTTGAGTTTTTACGATACTATAAATTTTAGGTTGACTGTTTCGTTTATCTGGCCTAATTATTAAAGATTCTTTTAGCTTGTTGGAGTGAAGCGTAAATCCCTTCTCGCGGGGCTCCAGTCCGCCGCAGGCGGATTTGACTATATCGAACTGCTACATGATAATCGGTCTGTAAAAGCGGCATTTATGATATTTGATACAATTACCTGGATATTTTACGTTAGCCATAAGATATCCGGGCTAACCGCGACTTGAAGAGAAGTATATGAAAAAAACAGGTTTTTTATTTGATGAAAGATATCTGCTTCATGATACCGGTTCCTATCATCCAGAAACGCCTGCAAGGCTTCAGGCTGTTTACCAGGGAATAAAAGAGGCCGAACTTCTTTCCAGTCTCACTTTGATTCATGCCAGTCTTCCGGATCTAAAATGGATCGAGGCTGTACATGACAAAGAATATATTAAGCGCTTTGAAATGGCCTGTCTTTCAGGCAACTCAACATTCGACTGCCCCGATAACCAAATATGCCAGGCAACATATGAGACAGCTCTTCTCGCTGTCGGAGGTATCCTTGATGCAACACGTCTTGTCATGAACGCCGAAATCGACAATGCGTTCTGTGCTGTGCGGCCTCCAGGGCACCATGCTGAAATTAACAAGGCAATGGGATTTTGCTATTTCAACAATGTAGCAATTGCAGCAAGGTATCTGCAAAAAGAATGGGGCATAAAAAGGGTTGGAATTGCCGACTTTGACGTTCATCACGGCAACGGCACGCAGCATATATTTGAAGATGATCCAAGTATCTTTTATTATTCAATCCACCAGCACCCTTCATTTGCCTATCCTGGCACAGGGAGGGAATTTGAAGAAGGGGAAGGGTCCGGATTGGGATTTACCAAAAATTCTCCGGTGTTACCAGGCAAGGGGGATAGTGAGTATAAACGCCTTATAAAAAGGGACCTTTTTCCTGCCTTTGAATCATTTAAGCCCGAGGTAATTATTATATCATGCGGCTTTGATGGTCATGTTGATGATGATATGTCGGATATTAAGCTGTCAACTGAAGGCTTTTCGTGGATAATAAAAAGCTTGGTGGAAATGGCGGATAAGTATTCAAACAAAAGGCTGATTTCCATTCTTGAAGGCGGATATTCCCTTAAACGTCTTCCCGAGCTTGCAAAAAACCATATTGAAATTTTATTAAATCATAGATAAATTGAGGGATTGAGGGATTGAGGGATTAAAATCAGTATAATACCTTTAATTCCTAAATTCCCTAATCCCTAAATATCTTTCTGTCTTTGTGGCTGAACTATTACTAAAAATTGGATTTAACTTTTAGACAAAACAAGAGATCTTGAACAAAAGTAGTGGAGGAAAAAATGTTTGTCAGCAAATCGATGACTAAAAAGGTTATCACAATCAACAAAGATGCTGATATTTTTGAGGCAAAGGAGAAAATGGCCGAGCATCGAATACGTCATATTCCTGTTGTAACCAAGGATTATCACCTGATCGGAATCGTCTCGGATCGTGACGTTAGAAGCGCCATGCCGTCAAAGCCTTTAAGCGATTACAACAGCAAAAAAATAAAGGATAAGGTTGCAAGGCTCAAGATAAAGGACATCATGACAATAGATCCTGTTACCATTTCTCCGTTACATACCGTTCAAGATGCCCTTGTGCTTATGCAGAATACACGTGTTGGGGCGTTTCCTGTCGTAGATGAACAGGGAAAGCTCAGAGGTATTATCTCTGTGCGCGATCTTCTTCGCGCGTTTATCAATGTTATGGGTATGGAAGATCCCGGAGCATTAATGTGCATTATTGTGGAAGAAAAGTTAGGCCAGATGAAAAAAATTGTCGACGCAATAACTGAAGAACGCATTTCTTTTGGAAGCATTATGGTGGCAAGATACTGGGATGAAGGAAAACGGGCAGTTTTCCCGTATCTATTGACTCAAAATATAACCTCTTTAAAGAAAAGATTTAAAAAGATGGGCTATGAGGTGCTCGACCCGATGAAATGGTATATTGATCAGCTGCCCAAAGATGGCTGAAGCAGGCAGCTTTTATGTAAAATCAAGCTTAGTTCGCTTTGCTCATCCGCCTGAGGCGGAGTCGAGTAGTTGATTAGTCGAGTAGTTAACGACTTGACCACTCGACTACTTTCCCACTTGACCACTCGACTAAAGTCCCATGAATTTTCCGCCGTAGGCGGATAGAAATTCCGAGACTTTTAGTTAATGCTTTTCAGCTTTTTATACAGGTAGCTTTGCTTAACCCCTATTGATTCGGCTGTTTTTGCAACATTATTATCATGTTGCAAAAGTTTTTTTTGGATAAATTCTTTTTCAAAAGCCTTTTTTGCATCCTTTAAGTGATCGATTATAAATAACTGCGATTCAACAAGCCCCAAACCTTCCCCAAGGTTCGAATTATATGGCGCGGGTATATCGGAAACATCAATTATATCATTTTCCGCCATGATAGCCATCCGCTCCACAAGATTCTTCAGTTCTCTGACATTTCCCGGCCATGAGTAGGCGCATAAGATATCGAGCGCTTTCCTGGTTACCTCCTTTCTTTTACTGTGATTTTGTTTTGCGCTTTCATCTAAAAAGGTTTCAATCAGAAGCGGAATATCCTCGCAACGATCCTTAAGGCTTGGGACTTGGATAGGTATTACATTCAACCGAAAGTAAAGATCCTCCCTAAAGCTTCCCTTTTCAAGCTCCTTTTCAAGATCTTTGTTGCTGGCGGCAATTACCCTGACATTGACACTTAGTGTTCTGCTTCCTCCGACACGCTGGAATTTTTGTTCCTGCAACACGCGAAGAATTTTGGCCTGAGTCCTTAAACTCATATCGCCTACTTCATCAAGGAAAATCGTTCCATTGCTTGCCAGCTCAAATTTGCCTCTTTTCTTGTTGGTCGCTTCCGTAAACGCCCCTTTTTCGTGGCCAAACAGCTCGCTTTCAATCAGTTCTTCCGGAATTGCGGCGCAACTGACATCAACAAAGGGTTGATCCGCCCTTGAGCTTAACTGGTGAATTGTACGTGCAACAAGCTCCTTGCCTGTGCCGTTTTCTCCTGTGATAAGGATCCATGCATCTGTCGGGGCCGCAATAGCTATCTGCTTTTTCAGAGCTACAATTGAAGGGCTATCTCCGTTTATCGAGTGCTTTTCTATTGTCTTTTTCCGAAGATATCTGTTTTCCTCTTCAAGCCTCCTGAAGTTTAGCGCATTATTAATCGCAACAATCACCTTGTCAATCGAAAGCGGTTTTTCAATTAAATCAAACGCTCCAAGCTTTGTGGCCTTAACAGCGGTCTCTATTGTCCCGTGCCCCGATATTATTATTACCTGGATAAAGGCATTATTTTTTTTAATCTCCTTTAATGTCTCAATTCCGTCGATACCCGGCATCCATATATCAAGCAAAACAAGATCCGGTGACTCGCTATCTATAATCTTTAAGGCTTCATAACCATTGCTGGCCGTTATGACCTCAAAACCTTCATCGCAAAGTAGACCACTTAAAGACTGGAGTATGGATGGTTCGTCGTCAACAATCAGAACAGATGGAAACATATACTCTCCCTTGTTACTGGTTAGAACTTAGCACCCTACGGGCGGGTTTAAAAGATGAACGTCGAACATCGAACATCGAACGTCCAACGTCGAATGAAATAACGAATGTTAAATAGGCGAATATTGAACATCAGACCCGCCTGCCAACGCCTATCTTGCAAGGTAGTTGTAACGACGGCACAAAAGGCAATGGCGGGCAGGTGATCTCGTAAAAAGCTATATTATGCCGCCTGCGGCACTGTAACCGAAAACAACTTGTCAATCATATCAAAGGATTACGATTTTGCCTGGTTCCCACGCTGGAGCGTGGGAATGAGAAAAACTTCTATATTATAACCTGTCATTATTCTCTGCCCTCTGACCTCTGACCTCTTTACACAGGCAGCTCTATTACAAATTTGGCTCCATGCGGCTGGTTATTCTGCACCTGTATCATACCGTTATGATCAGCAACAATCGTGCTGACAATTGTCAGGCCTAATCCCATGCCTGCCTTTTTTGTTGAAAAATAGGGTTCAAAAAGATGTGTCTTCTCTTCATCAGAAATGCCTGGGCCATTATCGGCGACCTCAATCCGAACAATGTTTAAAACAGGATCATTGGTTAATGTGATCGAAATTTTGCCAGTTGTCTTAATCGAAGCAATGGCATTATCAACAAGATTAATCATAGCCTGCTTAATCTGCCTGCGATCAATATTTAAAGGCGGGATATCCTCTGTCATGCTGATCTCGAAATCTATATTTGGATGCCCTCCTTTATAGAGCGCCACTGTATCTTCAATAATGGGCGGCAGGTCGCAAAGCTTGGGATTTGCCGCCGGAAATCTTGCAAACGCGGAAAACTCATTTACCAGGTTCCGAATCAAATCCACATGATCAATTATCATCTGAATACATTCCTCA
>JAPVVG010000161.1 GCA_028571455.1 Desulfobacteraceae bacterium
CTCCAGGGAAGCAGAAGTAGCCAAATGGCTGGTCAATGGTTTATCAAACAGTGAAATCGGTGAAAAGATGTTCATCTCCATTCGTACTGTCAAAGCCCACCTCACATCCATCTTCAAAAAAACAGGCTGCCGGGACCGGCTTGAGCTGGCCACCCGGATGAAATAAAAAAAGAGTAGAAAAAAAATGAAATATGACAAAGAAGAAAAAAATATCATCGATGCGTATGAAAGTGGGAAAATGATCGGATATTTCATTTCTCCAAGCGCATTAATTTCTTAAGGCTTTGTTTCAAGCTCTTCTGATCTTTATTAGCCAGGCCACCTATTTTTTTAATAATAAGACGGCTGTCTAAAGTAAATATTTTCATGCGAACCTTAGAAGGCGCAGGAAGTCCGGCTTTTTGTATGCTTCCTATTTTTACATCAAGCGGCCAATCGGGATTTTTAGCGCTGGTTATCATTGCCATGACACAATTTTGAGTTGAATCATTAAATATATCGTGATCAGATAAAACCAATGCTGGTCGTTTTTTATCAGTATTGTTATCAGTGAAAGGAAAAGGAACCACGACAACATCAAAAATTTTATAAGTCACGATATGCCTCTTCATCGTTTTTTGATGACCACTCCGAAAGTGTCCCCTCAATAGCTTTTGCAAATTCAAAGTCTATGGGTGCCGCTTTTCTGATTATAACTTTTTTGTTTTCATTAACTTCAAACGCCACAGAATCACCAGGGCTTACACCTAATATCTTTCTTATTTTTTCTGGTATTGTGGCCTGGCTTTTAGTAGTAAGCTTGCTTGTATTAATTGCGAGTTCCATATCTTTTTACCTTCTTTAATTAATATTACTGATTGTAGAGTATTACGGTATTACTGTAATGTCAAGACCCACCTCACATCCATTTTCAAAAAAACAGGCTGCCGGGACCGGCTTGAGCTAGCCACCCGGATGGAGAAGGGCTAAGAGCGGAGAGCTTAGAGCGGTTATCCAAAATTGACAAACTTATTTTGAAACATGGTGGGTTAGGCTGGATTCGGTAAATAAGCTGAAACTATTGCCGGCATTAAAAAAAATACTTTTCAGGTCTGGTTCCATTCGTCCCTCTGTATTCCCCCTTGTCTTAGAATTTTTTTCAAAAGATCAACTCCAATATCCTGCCTATGCGGATTAGGTATAGTAAGCCTCAAATCACCTTTTACCATGAACAGATGTTTGCCCCCGCTGAAGGGTCCTTCAAAATCCAGAGACTTAAGCTTTCTTACGAGTTCACTAAAAGAGACAGGACTCAGTTTTGGCATTTAACCCACCGCCACCTGTAGTTCCTTTATTTCACACGCTCCGAGGCTTGGTACCGGCAGATCTCTTCTCAGGCTGACTAATATCCAACCTTCAATAACCTCTTTCAGATTCTCTCTGCATTCTTCGAGTGTTTTTCCAGTTGCCCAAACGCCTTTCAGTTCTGTTACTTCGCCATAGTAAGGCTCTTCATTATCAATCAGTTCATAACGCGCTCGCCTTAACGCCTCTTCAACATATTCTATTAACATAACTAAATTACCTCCAAGATTCTCTCTCCTTGCGAACGTATTCCTGCGCATCAATACCCTTCCATATTTCAGGCCCCAAACCTTCAAGTTCCATGATACTGTGCGCAACCCTCTTTTTCCCCTGACTTCTTTTCAGGCTACCAGAGATTATTTCGACTAACCTTAATTGTTCTTCTGTTTTCAACTGCCGAATTCCCTTATAATTTTGGTCAAAATAGCATGCCGGTTGCAGAAAATCAATAATTATATCCTGATCATTCCCGTTAAATGCAGAGCTTATTTAGTGCCTGGACGAGAACTCAAACCACCTGAAATTATAGTCAGTTAGATGCTATTCTCAGCAGTTAGCTTTTAGCACAGAGATAAGAGCATAGAGCAAAGAGCGGAGAGCAAAGAGCGGAGAGCAGAGAGCGGAGAGCAAAGAGATAAGAGCACAGAGCTAAGAGCTTTTTTCACGAAGGGCGTACTTAACTCGCCCTGCCGCCCAGCCTTGGCTGGCTGCTGGAGTGACAGGATATGTAGTGGCAGCATTTATTGATTATCGAAAGTGTAATAAAATCATGGTTTAAAGCTTTTCAATTGTAACACTTTAGCGCTTTTAAATATTATTTTTTTAATCCCGCTGAAAGCGGGATTAATCCAAATCTAAATCCTTATACCTTGATACATACCTTCTACATGTTGTGATTATATTTTTATGGTTCCCCACGTTATCCAAAAGGATTACATTTTTTTAAAAACTATCATCCCAAGTAGAAAGGCAACAAAAACCTTTAAAAAAGAGTAGAAAAAAATGAAATATGACAAAGAAGAAAAAAATATCATCGATGCGTATGAAAGCGGGAAAATGAAACTTTCAACACCATCCAGAAAAGAGTTGGAAAAGATTAAAGCGATTGCCAAAAGCACATTTAAAAAAGATAAAAAAATCAGTCTAAGACTTTATGAGCACGATTACATAGGCATTCAAAAAAAAGCATTGGAAATGGGAATCCCATATCAAACTCTAATTTCAGGAATAATTCACAGATACGTTGAAGGCGATCTTATATCAAGGACGGGTAATTAATTGGTTTATTCAATCTCATTTTTAAATGATCGGATATTTCATTTCCCCAAACACCAAGTGGTCTGCCCGACCCTGATCCTTGTCACCGTACCGCTAATTGCACAGGCCCTGCGGCTTTTGCGGCGTGGCGTAAGAGCCTATGGCAACAGGCACATGCATGAAAAAAACTTACAGCAGGCCGTTTCCGCCCTTAAATCAGGCCAGATCTGGCTGCCGCCCACCATCGTCAACCGGATGATTACAGCTTTGCCCGCTAATAAAAGCGAAAAGGAAGAAGAAGCATTTCTGAAAGCATTATCCTCCAGGGAAGCAGAAGTAGCCAAATGGCTGGTCAATGGTTTATCAAACAGTGAAATCGGTGAAAAGATGTTCATCTCCATTCGTACTGTCAAAGCCCACCTCACATCCATCTTCAAAAAAACAGGC
>JAPVVG010000162.1 GCA_028571455.1 Desulfobacteraceae bacterium
AATAGATTTGATTGTGCCGCTTGCCGGAGACGGAAGGGCATTCTCCATTTTCATGGCCTCCAGGATAACAATTGTTTCTCCTTTCTTTACAGCATCTCCTATCCCTTTTTCATAGCTTATTATCATACCGGGCATCGGAGCCGAAAGAGGGGCGCCGTCACCCTGCGCCCTGGAGGCAGACACAGATTTTTTAACCGGCGCAGGAGCTTCCGGCACCGAACCACCCTTCTCTTCCACCCCAACCTTGAAATACTCACCATCAACAAATATACCCTTGTCTTCCACTCCAACCTCAAAGTACTCATCATCAACAAACACCTTGAACCTGCGCAGAGCTTCACCCTTGGGAGGGGCCTCTTTTTCCGGCTTTTCAACAAGCTTTCCGGCAAAAGCCTTTTTAATAAGATCCTGCTCAGCCTTAACATCGGCCATTGTTCTTGGCTTGACCCCCGCAGGAGGCTCCTCCTTGCCGTATTTCCATTTCAAAAACCTTTTCCCTGTAACAGGATAAAGCGCATACGTAAGAACATCATCCAGATCCACAGCAAGGCCCTTTACATCTTCTCTGGCCTTTTCCAGCTCCGGCTTTAAAACCTCGGCAGGTCTGCATGTAATCGGCATTTCTCCCCTTGAGTAGCCTTTTAAGCTTTTTTCCTTAACTTCGGAATCAATGGGAACAGGGGTCTTTCCATACAGGCCGTAGCACAGGTCTTTAACCTGGTCTGTGATCATCTTGTATCTCTCCTTTTCATCATCAAACAGGACATTATTGACAGTCTGAACGCCGACAATCTGACTGGTAGGAGTAACAAGTGGAACCTGGCCAAGCTCTTTCCTGACTCTTGGAAGTTCTGCATATACATCCTCTATTCTGTCAAGAGCATCCATCCCTCTCAACTGGTTGGCAAGGTTGGACAGCATCCCTCCAGGAGTCTGGTGGAGAAGAACATTGATGTCGATTATCGAAAGTTTTGTATCGTCAAGCAAGTGTCTGTACTTCGGAATAATATCCCTTTCAAGAATTTCGTTAATAGCAGCCAGAAGCTTGATATCAAATCCAGTGTCTTTGTTTGTTCCTAAAAGGGACATAACAAACGGCTCAACAGCCGGGTGTGACGTGCGGTATGCCAACGGCGACATGCATGTGTCGATAATATCAACGCCGGCCTCAATTGCCTTTAAATGAGCCATGCCTGCCATGCCTGAAGTAAAATGGCTGTGAAGATGAATGGGAACCGATACAGCCGCCTTTAATGCCTTGACAATGGCATATGCGTCATAGGGGGATATCATGCCCGCCATATCTTTTATGCAAATGCTGTCCGCGCCCATTCCTTCGAGATCTTTTGCTTTATTTACGTAATACTCAAGGTTATAGACATCTCCGCCCATACGCGGCTCGGTTATTGAAAAGCATATACAACCCTGAAAATGTTTTTTGCATTTCTTGATAACAGGGACAACCGTCTCAAAATTACGAAAGTCATTTAAAGCATCAAATGTCCTGAAAACATCGATGCCGTTTGCAGCAGTTCTATCAACAAACGCTTTGGCAATATCATCCGCGTAATTTCTGTATCCCACCAGGTTCTGCGCCCTGAGCAGCATGGACATCGGAGTCTTTTTAAAATATCTTTTTAAGATTCTGATCCTTTCCCATGGGTCCTCATTCAAAAAACGGTGCATTGTATCAAATGTGGCGCCTCCCCATGTTTCCACAGCCCAGAACCCGACCTGGTCCATCATCTCTGCGACAGGAATCATGTCTTCAGTACGCCCCCTTGTAGCAAACAAAGACTGATGGCCGTCACGCAAGGATAAATCCATTATTTTAAGAGGATTTTTTGCCTTAGGCCTGTCCTTGCCGTAATCCATTTTTGTAATTTCCACCCGATTATGATCGCTCATCTAACTATTCTCCTTTTTAGCCCATGAAAAGCCTTCATCTGCATCAGGTTGCGCATCTGCATCTGCGCCTGCCGGCCGCTTATACCCCACAGCTTCAACTGAACCGGAGCTGATGAATATGGGGCATAATCAGCAGCAGCAATCGGCTGCGTACTGAGAGCCCCCTCTTCTGCTTTGATATAACTTATTACCGCAGAAATTGCAGCAGCCTTTTTCTTTCTATTTTCCATTAGCTGTCACCCATCATTTATCGCCCATGTAACTTCTCAATAAATACTGCAAGAGTCCACTGGTGATAAAATGTAAAAGATCTGACTGTTTGAGTATGTTAGTGAGCCTTGAGAAAAAACAGCGCATAAAACAATTCATCTTTAAAAGATATGATCTGGCTGTTTAACTAATATGAATTAAAAGGATTGGTCCTGTTTTTTCTTTAGGGTCACTTATATACGAGTTTCAGATATTCTTACATTTTATTATCAGTGGACGACTCTTTTATCATCTAATACCTCAAAACTTATTGAGAAGTTAATCGCCTGTCACACCGGTATATTCCCATGCTTTTTAGGAGGCCTGGTCTCCCGCTTGCTGCACATTACCTCAAGGGCATCGATTAAACGGGGCCTTGTTTCTGCCGGCACAATCACAGCGTCAATATAGCCCCTGGTTGCCGCGCAATAAGGATTTGAAAAAAGATCCTCATATTCTTTAATTTTTTCTTTGCGCATTGCAACAGGATCTTCGGCTGCCTTAATCACTCTACGATGGATTATATTAGCCGCCCCCCCAGCTCCCATTACGGCAATCTGAGCGCTTGGCCACGCAAAAGCCATGTCTGCGCCAAGATGTTTTGAAGACATCGCAATATAAGCGCCTCCGTAATCCTTGCGGGTAATGAGAAGTATTTTCGGAACCGTTGCCTCTGAGTAACACCAGAGCAGCTTTGCTCCATGACGAATAATCCCGCCCCATTCCTGCTGACTTCCGGGAAGATAACCGGGCACATCGGCTATTGTGAGGATCGGAATATTAAAGGAATCGCAAAAACGTATAAACCTGGTAGCTTTATCCGAAGCGTCAATATCAAGGCATCCAGCCAGAACTTTCGGCTGGTTTGCGATAATGCCGACGGCTCTCCGGTTCAGCCTGGCAAAACATACGATTATATTCTTAGCATAATGCTCATGGGGCTCAAAAAAATCTCCATTGTCAACTATCGATCTTATCACATCCTTCATGTCATACGACTGGTTCGGATTATCAGGAATAATCGAGTCAAGAGCCGGATCTGTCCGGGCCGGGCTGTCTCCGGTATCCTCAACAGGCGGATCCTCCATGTTGTTTGACGGCAGATATGAAAGGAGTTTTTTTATTTTATTTATGGCGTCTTCATCGTTTTCACCTGCAAAATGGGCAACCCCGCTTTTTTCGTTATGCGCCATTGCCCCGCCAAGATCCTCAAATGTAATTTCCTCTCCTGTAACAGACTTTATAACCTCAGGACCTGTAATAAACATATAGCTGCTGTTTTTTACCATAAAAACAAAATCTGTCATGGCCGGCGAATAAACCGCTCCTCCGGCCGTGGGCCCCATAATCGCTGAAATCTGTGGGATAACTCCGGAACCGGCTGAATTTCTAAAAAAGATCTCGCCATATCCTGAAAGGGCATCAACCCCCTCCTGTATCCTGGCCCCTCCTGAATCGTTAATGCCCACAAAGGGCACGCCTGCCTTAAGCGCAAGGTCCATGACCTTGCATATCTTTTTTGCATGCATTTCACCAAGACTGCCTGCCCTGGATGTAAAATCCTGGGAAAAGGCAAACACATGCCTTCCATTTACAAGACCATGACCTGTTATCACTCCATCGGATGGAATCTCAACCTTTTCCATGCCGAAATTTACGCACCTGTGCGAAACAAACATATCGATTTCCCGGAATGTTTCAGGGTCAAATAAAAGGTTTAATCTCTCCCTGGCTGTCAGCTTCCCTTTTTCATGCTGGTTTGCAACCAGCTTGTCGCCGCCCATCTTCAGGATTTTCTCTTCCATCTCCTTTAGATGCCTTATTTTATCTTCCACAATACCCATTATCTGTTTCCTTTCATGGCAAGGTGTTAGGTGTTAGGTTGTTTTAAAAGATGAACGTCCAACATTGAACATCGAACGTCGAACGTCGAATAATGATGTCGCTCTGCTCCTCAAATTAATTCCTCTGCTTCTTCATCTTTTCCCATTCAACATTCGATGTTGGACGTTCGATGTTCGATGTTCATCTTTTTTCAGCCCCTCTATCCTCTATCCTCTATCCTAATCCCTAATCCCTAATCCCTATTCAACATTCGATGTTGGACTGAAACCATATTCTGGTAATTGCTTGATTTTTGCAGGTTGGGTTGAGGTACGACACGAAGTGAAGCCTGCGCTCAACCCAACAATAATGATCGCACAGATATAATGTTGGGTTTCGCTTCGCTCAACCCAACCTACGAGCTTTTTCTCCCCTAATCCTTAATCCTTAATCCCTTAATCCCTTAAATTAAGCAACCTCTGCGCCGCATTTGTAGGAGCGATTAATCCTTTCTCCACTTCTCTTTTCATCTTCGGCAGCATCCTTTTAACATCAGGATTATTATAAAACCGCTCTTTAAGCCCTTCCTCCAACAAAGACCACATCCAGTCAACAGCCTGTTTTTTCCGTTTTGCCTCTAATTCGCCCGTGGCAATAAGACTTTGCCTATGATTTAAAACAGTCTCCCATATCTCGTCAATACCGGTCATTTCAAGGGCGCTGCATGTCAAAACAGGGGGAGTCCAGGTCGGCGATGCGGGGCTCAACAGGTGCAGGGCGGTCTCATACTCCTTTTTTGCCCTTTTTGCTTTTTCAATATTGTCGTGGTCCGCCTTGTTTATGGCTATGGCGTCAGCTAACTCAGAAACCCCTTTTTTAATCCCCTGAAGCTCATCTCCGGCCCCTGTTAGCATAAGAACCAGAAAAAAATCGACCATTGATGCCACAGCGGTTTCAGACTGGCCCACTCCGACTGTTTCAACGATGATTACATCAAAGCCCGCTGCTTCGCAGACAAGCATTGTCTCTCTGGTTTTCCTCGCAACCCCCCCAAGGGTACCTCCTGACGGAGATGGGCGGATAAAAGCCCTTTTTTCAACAGACAGCCTTTCCATTCGGGTCTTGTCCGCCAGGATGCTCCCGCCGCTCCTTGTGCTGCTTGGATCAACTGCGAGAACAGCCACACGATGCTCCTTTTTCACAAGGGTCATGCCAAGGCTCTCAATAAAAACGCTTTTACCAACACCGGGGACCCCGGTTATCCCTAACCGCACGGCCTTCCCTGTGTAAGGAAGGAGGCTGTCGATAATGGTTCTTGCCAAATCCTGATGGGATGCAAGGGAACTTTCAATCAAGGTAATGGCCTTTGCGAGTATATGCCTGTCACGCTTCAGCACCCCCTGCACATAATATTCTGGTTTATTTTGAGCTTTGTTCATTAAAATATGATGAACTCGCAAAAAGTACTAATTTAGCAGTTCACGGGTTCAGGGGTTCAAAGTTCACGGTTACTCGTTACTGGTTCTCTGACTTCCGACTTCCGACCTCTGACCTCTGTTTCTTTTTTTTTATTCGACATTCGATGTTGGACGTTCGACCTGCCCGCAATGCCTTTGGTCTCGGCAAAATGTCCTGATATCGTTTGTGATGCATGGCAGGCGGGTGTTGGACGTTCATCTTTTTCTCTTCTCAATCCCTCAATTCCTCAATCCTCTAATCCTTAATCCCTTTTCTCCAATACATTCATCGTCTTATTTGCCGACTCTGTAATAACCGTGCCAGGGCCGAATATTCCTTTTACACCTGCATTATAAAGAAAATCATAATCCCCTGGCGGGATTACCCCTCCGACAAACACCATAATATCCACTGCGCCTCTCTTTTTCAGGGCCTCTATAAGCTGGGGGACAAGAATCTTGTGCCCCGCGGCAAGACTTGACACACCAACGGCATGCACATCGTTCTCAACAGCCATATTGGCTGCTTCCTCCGGAGTCTGAAACATGGGGCTGATATCCACATCAAATCCAAAGTCAGCATAGGCTGTGGCAACAACTTTAATCCCCCGATCATGACCATCCTGCCCCATCTTTGTGACAAGTATTCTCGGTCTTCTCCCCTCTTTTTCCATAAAGGTCTTGGTTCTTTTCCTGATTGAAGCGATTATCTCGCTGTCTCCATATTCAGCGGAATAGACCCCGGAGATACACTGGCTTGTAGCCACATACCTTCCAAAAACCTTTTCCATGGCATCTGTAATCTCTCCAACAGTCGCCCTTGCTCTAACAGCGGGAATGCATACTTCAAGGAGATTTCCTTTGGATTCAGCGCATTTCGTAATAGCCTCAAGAGCCTTTTTCACACTAACAAAATCCCGTTTTGCCTTTATCTCTTTTAGCCTTGCGACCTGCTCATCACGAACTGAGTCTGAAACCTCCAGAACATCAAGGGGAGCTTCTTCCTCTATCCGGTATTTATTTACACCAACAATAACATCCTTGCCCTGGTCTATCCGAGCCTGCTTTATAGCCGCCGATTCCTCTACTCTCATCTTCGGCATCCCGGATTCAATAGCCCTGGCCATTCCTCCCAGATCCTCCACCTCCTTAATAATCTTTTTAGCCTCCTGAATTATTCCGTGGGTCAATGCTTCAACATAATATGAACCGCCAAGCGGATCGACCACATGACAGATCTGGGATTCCTCCTGAATTATCAACTGGGTATTTCTGGCGATCCTGGCAGAAAAATCGGTTGGAAGGCCCACGGCCTCGTCAAAAGAGTTTGTGTGAAGCGACTGGGTTCCTCCAAGAACAGCGGACATACATTCAAGGGTTGTGCGTATGATGTTGTTATAAGGGTCCTGCTGGGTCAGGCTCCATCCGGAAGTCTGGCAATGGGTCCTCAGCATAAGAGATTTGGGATTTTTCGGGTTAAACCGGCCTATTATCTCGGCCCACAAAAAACGGGCAGCCCTTAACATGGCAATATCCATGAAAAAGTTCATCCCTATGCCGAAGAAAAAGGAAAGGCGCGGAGCAAAAGTATCGATATCCAGACCCGCGGCAAGGGCTGCCTTTACATATTCCAACCCATCAGCCAGCGTAAAAGCTGTTTGAAGAACGGAATTCGCTCCCGCCTCCATCATGTGGTAACCGCTTATGCTAACGGTATTGTATTTGGGCATATTTTCCGAGCAGTATTTAATAATATCTGAAACTATCCGCATAGAGGGTTTTGGAGGGTATATATATGTGTTTCTTGTCAAATATTCTTTTAAGATATCGTTTTGAATGGTCCCTTTTAACTTATCCTGGGATATGCCCTGCTCTTCAGCGGCAACTATATATCCTGCAAGAACAGGCAGCACAGCGCCGTTCATGGTCATGGAAACAGACATTTCATCTAAGGGGATCTGATCGAAAAGGATCTTCATATCCTCCACAGAGTCAATTGCTACGCCGGCCTTTCCAATATCCCCCACTACCCTGGGATGATCCGAGTCATAGCCCCTGTGAGTGGCCAGATCAAAGGCCACTGAAAGCCCTTTCTGGCCCGCGGCAAGGTTTTTCCTGTAAAACTCATTAGATTCTTTTGCCGTGGAAAAACCGGCATACTGGCGGATAGTCCACGGCCGGCCGGCATACATGGTGGCTCTCACTCCACGGGTATATGGAGCAAATCCGGGAAGTGTATTCACAGATTCAAGCCCTTCCAGGTCTTCGGCAGTGTAAAGGGGTTTTACATTTATCCCTTCCGGGGTCATCCAGTCAAGCAAGTCAACAGACCTCCCCCCTAACTCCTTCTCCGCAAGCTCAGTCCATTTCTCTTTATCCGGACGGTCTGACATGGTATATTTCCTTTTTTACAGGGTTCAGGGTTCAAAGTTCAGAGTTCAAGGCTTAGGGCTCTGGTTGCTGGTTCTCTGACCTCTGACCTCTGACCTCTGACCTCTGACCTCTGACCTCCGACCTCCGACCTCTGACATCTGACTTCCGGCCTATTTCTCACACAATTCAACCAGAACCCCATTAGTCGATTTTGGATGCAGAAAAGCTATTTTTGCGCCGCGCGCTCCTGCTCTCGGCGTTTCATCAATAAGCCTTATACCTTTTTCCTTTAACTCTTTCAAAGCCTCTTCGATGTTTTCAACACGAAAAGCAACGTGATGTATCCCCTCTCCCCTCTTTTCCAGAAATCTCCCGATAGGCCCTTCAGGATCGGTGGATTCAAGCAATTCGATTTCACTTTCTCCGATTGGGAAAAAGGTGGTAATCAGCTTCTCCGCCTTCATTGCTTCAGATTCTTCAAGCCAAAGCCCCAAAAGGTCTCCCCAAAATTTTTTTCCTTCATTGATGCTCTTTACTGCAATTCCGAGATGATCGATCTTCAGCACCTTCATCCGCCACTCCTTTCCATCGCCCTCTTAAACCCGGGCATAGAGTTAATTATGGTTTTATCATCCACGCAAAAGGCAATCCTGAAATGACCCGGGCCGCCAAAACCGCTTCCCGGCACCGTAAGAATTAATTCATCCTGAAGAGTGTTTACAAATTTTACGTCATCAGGAACCGGAGTTTTAGGAAAGAGATAAAAAGCGCCGGACGGCTTGATAAATTCATACCCGCAATCAGCAAGACCGTCGCACAGCAGCTCTCTTTTCCTCGCATATCCGGATATATCCACGCTTATACCCTGCAACGATCCAACAACACGCTGCATAAGCGCGGGCGCATTTACATACCCAAGAATCCTGTTGGCAAGGGCCATGCCGCCTAATAAATCATCCTTATAAGCGGCAGCAGGATTAACTGCAATAAATCCTATCCGCTCACCTGGAATGGAAAGATCCTTGGAATACGAGGTAGCTATTACTGTTTCATTGTAGCAGGAAAATATGCTTGGCACATCAAGGCCGTCATAGACAATCTTTCTGTATGGCTCATCAGATATAAGGTAGATAGTCCTGCTTAATGACCTGCTCTTTTCCTTTAAAAGAGTTCCAAGCTCGCTCAGGCTTTGCTCAGAATATACCTGCCCTGTGGGATTGTTCGGAGAATCTATCAGAACCGCTTTGGTCTTTTCATTTATTGCAGAAGAAATTGCATCAATATTCAGGGAAAAGTCTGGCTTTGTCGGCACTGTCTTCAAGACTCCGCCGTGGTTGTCCGCGTAAAAATTGTACTCAACAAAATAAGGAGCAGGCGTAATAATCTCGTCGCCTGGATCAAGTATAGCCTTCAGGCTAACGTTTAAGGCTCCTGCTGCTCCACATGTCATGATAATCTCATTTGCAGAAATATTTACCTGCTGCTCTGTTGCAAGATAATCGGCAACAGCCTTTCGAACATGCAGATAACCGATATTAGGCATATAAGCATGATCTCCGGGTCCGGACATATTAACAGTGTCGATTAAAACCTTTCTGAACTCTTCAGGAGGCTGAAGGTTTGGATTTCCCAGGCTAAAATCATATACCCTGTCCGCGCCGTGCTCTGCCTTAAGACGCGCGCCTTCTTCAAACATCTTGCGTATCCAGGACGACCTGGACATCATGGATGCAATCTTTTTCGATATAGTCATAATATATTCTCCATGAAAATTGGTCGAGTGGTCGAGTGGTCGAGAAGATTATTTGTAACAGTTCAGGCTTCTCTGACTTCCGACTTCCGACTTCCGACTTCCGACTTCTAATCCCTTTTCACTCCTGTTCCACCGATTTCACCTCCGGAATCTCCTGTTTCAGCAACCTCTCTATTCCGTTTTTAAGGGTCATCTGCGACATGGCACACCCGGCGCATGCGCCTTTCAAGCGTACCTTTACCACACCCGCTTCAAAATCAACAAACTCAACATCGCCGCCGTCAGCCTGAAGCATGGGCCTGATTTTATTAATTATTTCCTGAATCTTTTCTTGCACAAATCCCTCCTTTTATTAGTTGCTCGTTGCTGGTTGCTGGTTCTCCGACTTTTAATGCCCGATCAATGTATTCCAGTATTCTAATCCTCTAATCTCTAATCTTTTTTATCACGATCCCTCTATTCCATCTTTACAACTCCCATTTTTACACACCCCGTCCGCTCCGCGTCCACCCCTCTTATTAGAGGGGATTTAGACGAATTGGCCTCCGACTTCTGTTTCTTTTCTTTCATTCGACATTCGATGTTGGGCGTTCGATGTTCGATGTTCATTTTTTTTCAGCCCCTCTTTCCTCTTTCCTCTTTCCTCTATCCTCTATCCTCTATTCCTTAACACCTAACACCTCATTCCATAAAAATCCTTCTTAAAAGCATCAAAACTGCCATCAATTATTGCCTGCCGCATATTTTTCATAAGTCCGATATAATAATGGATATTATGAATCGTGTTTAAACGATAACCAAGCAGCTCCCTTGCCATATAAAGATGGCGCAGATAAGCCTTTGAATAATTACGGCAGGTATAACATTCGCATTTAGGCTCAACAGGCTTTGTATCGGTTCTGAAACATGAATTGCAAATATTTATTGTGCCGTAGCTCGTAAATAACTGGCCGTTTCTTGCATTCCTTGTGGGCAGCACGCAATCGAACATATCGGCTCCAAGAGCGACAAGCTCGACAATATCTTCAGGAAAGCCGACACCCATTACATATTTCGGCTTTGAATCCGGCAGCCTGGGCAGGGTAAAATCGGCAATATCAAGCATTATTTCCTTTGGTTCTCCAACGCTTAACCCGCCGATTGCATAGCCGCTGAATCCGATATTTACCAGATCATCAATCGATTCCGCGCGAAAATCTTTGAACATCCCGCCCTGGACAATTCCAAACAGGGCATTACCCGCTCCATTTTCCCAGCTCTGTTTGCATCTTTTTGACCAGGATGTGGTAAGCCTTGCCGCATCTTTGGCGCTGTCTCTGTCTGACGGATATGCAATGCAATTATCCAGACACATAATTATATCAGAACCGAGGCATTTTTGTATCTCAACCGTCTTTTCAGGGGTCAGCAGATGGCTTGACCCGTCAATATGCGACTGAAATAAAACCCCCTCCTCGCTTGTCTTAAGCAGCTTTGCAAGCGAAAATACTTGAAACCCGCCGCTGTCGGTTAAAATCGGCCCCTTCCAGTTCATGAACCTGTGAAGACCGGAAAAAAGATTTATTACCTCGCACCCGGGCCTTAAGTACAAATGATAAGTATTTCCCAAAATTATCTGCGCGCCTGCATCAAGCAGCTCCTCAGGCGACAACGATTTTACACTTGCAAGAGTCCCTACCGGCATAAAAACAGGGGTTTCAACCACGCCGTGAGCTGTGTTTATAACCCCTGCCCTTGCCTTTGTTTCCTTAGATTCTGAAATTATTTTAAAATTGAACATATTGAACTTATAAAATCCCAAATCCCAAGCATCAAATTACAAATAAATCCCAAATTTCAATATTCAATGAAACAGGATAGTCGAGTAGGAAATTAGTCGAGTAGTCGAGTAGTTAATCCGCCAAAGCGCTCTGGCGGAACCATTTTCCTACTCGACTACTCGACCAAAAAGATACGGGTTTGGAATTTTGAGTTTTGGTCATTGTAATTTACCTGCCCGCCATCGGCTTCGCCTTCAGGCGAGGCGGGCGGGTTTGATATTTGTTATTTGTTATTTGTTATTTAGAATTTGCAATCAGCGTCGCTACGCTCCTCGCAATGACCCTCTGTATCTGTCATTGCGAGTCCGCCAGAGTGCTTTGGCGGACGAAGCAATCTCAAAAAGGCATTTCCTACACAATTAAATTATCACCATCGCATCCCCGTAGCTGTAAAACCTGTACCTTTCCTTTATAGCCTCGTTGTATGCAGTTAGAATATTTTTGCGGCCTGCAAAGGCCGACACAAGCATAAGAAGGGTCGATTTGGGCAGATGAAAATTTGTGATCATGGCATCAACAACTTTAAACCTGTAGCCCGGGTATATAAACAGGTCGCAATCCCCGCTTCCACAAGAAACATTTCCGTTATTATCCGATGCAAACTCCAGGCTGCGCACGCAGGTCGTGCCCACAGCCACAATCCTGCCTCCCTTTGCCTTTGCATGATTTATTACTGCTGCATCATTTTTTGAAATATTGTAGCGCTCTGAATGTATTTTGTGAGTCCTTATATCAGATACTCTTACAGGCAAAAAGGTTCCATACCCCACATGCAGGGTAATTTCAACTATCTTTACGCCAATAGATTTTATCTTTTCAAGGAGCTTTTCTGAAAAATGCAGCCCTGCCGTAGGGGCCGCAACCGCCCCCTTTTCCCTGGCATATACTGTCTGGTAAGATTTGCTGTCGTCGCATGGAAAAACGCCGCCGTTCCTTTTAATATAAGGTGGAAGTGGCATGTTGCCTATCCTGTAAAGGAGACTCTCAAAATCGCCGTCATAAAAAAATCTCAGTGTATGAATTCCATCCCTGGAATTCATTACCTCAGCCCTTAATCCCTGATCAAAAATAAATGATGTTCCGGGCTTTGGACGTTTTGAAATCTTTAAAAGGCAGTCAAAGACAAATTCTTTGTTGTTCCTTTTTTTATATGACTCTGCATAGTTAAGAATAAGGGCCTCAACCTTTCCGCCTGTATGCTTGCGCCCGAAAAGCCGTCCCGGAATAACCTCTGTATTGTTTACAACCAGCACGTCAGACGGCAAAAGAAAGTCGCAAAGCTCATAAAACCGATAATGCGACATTTCTCCTGTATTACGGCGCAAAAATAACAGCTTTGATTGATCTCTTTTGTCTGCCGGCTTTTGCGCAATAAACTCCTCAGGAAGATCGTAGTTATAGCCAACCAGTGAATACATATGCCCTAAGGTGTTAGGTGTTAGGTGTTAAGTTGTTTTAAAAGATGAACGTCCAACATCGAATCCGCCAAAGCTCACTGGCGGAAACGTCGAACGTCGAATAATGATGTCGCTCTGCTCCGCCAGTTTATAAATTAGCAGAATACCTTATTCAAAATTCGATGTTGGACGTTCGATGTTCGATGTTCATTTTTTTTCAGTTGGTAGGTTGGGTTGAGGAACGACACGAAGTGAAGCCTGCGCTCAACCCAACAATAATGATCGCACAGATATAATGTTGGGTTTCGCTTCGCTCAACCCAACCTACGAGCTACGAGCTTCATGTTTTGCGGCGTACGCTTTGAGAAGAGACGTGATTAATTTTGAACCGCAGAACCGCAGAACAAGGAACCGCAGAATGTCGAAGTAAAAAAACTTCATAATTCGAAATTCCTTGTTCGATATTCGATATTCAAGTCCCTTTAATCCTCTAATCCTCTAATCCTCTAATCCCTCAATTCCTAAATTCCTAAATCCTTCCTTATCCCTTCCCCATATATATCATCCATAGCCCTGTGAGCATTAGCACAAAACCAAATTTTCGGAGGGCGCTGTCCGGCATTTCAAGAACCTTTTGCACCCAGAACTTCATCTTTTCAGGAAATGCAAAATAGGGAAGCCCTTCGACTATCATCACCATTCCAATCACACACAGGAAAAATTTCATTTGATTCCTCTTTTGTCTTATTTTCACCACGAAGCAAGCTACTATACTATAGTTGCAAAAAACTCTTACCACTGAGATCACACGTGCAGCGCAGGCGCTTGCGCCGCGTGGAGCACTCAGAGTAATTTTTTTTGTTTTTATTTATCTTCTCTCTGTGGTCTCTGTCGGCTCTGTGGTAAAAAATCGCTCGATTCAAATTAAACTTATGCGGCCTGTTTTGTCAAAACAAAATGGCTTGACTATGTGCCGTAATAGGATATAAATTGTTCAGGGTTCAGGGTTCAGGGATTAGAGGATTAAAAAAATTAAGCCTTTTCGGCAAGTTGGGGAGGGGGATATATATGCCACAAATAACTCTCAAAGAGACAATAACCAAGAAAATAGAAATACCTATGGATACACTTTATGCACTTATTGATAAACTAACGGCTGAAGAACGTAAAAAGTTGTTAGAAAAACTCAAAGCAAAACCGGTTAAATTAAGGCCTTTTAAAAAGGATAAAATTGATTCCATTTTAACTGACTTTGCGGCAACAAACTTGTATGAGGATGAATTCCTGAAGGATTTAGAAGAAGGACTGAAAAAATCATCGATATGCTTATAGGTCAAGATGCCTGTTATTGCTGTACTCAGAGACGATATTAAAAAATACATAAAGAGGCACGAACTTTCTAAAAAGTGGGAAAAGGCCAGGAAACTTTTTGAAAACGATCCTTCGTATCCATCTCTTAATACCGAATTGCTTGAACCCAAACATCGCTTGATCTATTCTTTTAGAATAGACAGAAAATATCGTGCTCTATTCATCTGCTTGCCTGAAGATAAGGTAGAATTAATCGCCATTACAAAACATTACCGTAAATAAAACCATTTAAACTTTTTCTGTTTCGTGTTTTGCGGCGTACGTCTTGAAAAGAGACGTGATTGTTTTTTTATTTTTCTCTGTGGTCTCTGTGTGCTCTGTGGTAAACAAAATATATAATTATGGAATTTGAACCGGTTATAGGGCTTGAAGTTCATGCCCAACTAAAGACAAAAACAAAAATTTTCTGCGGATGCTCAACATCGTTCGGAGCTCCTCCCAATACTCATACATGTCCAATATGTCTCGGCATGCCCGGGGTGCTTCCCGTGCTCAACAAAAAGGTTGTTGAATACAGCCTGCGCACGGCCCTGGCCACTAACTGCAAAATAAATAATGAAAGCAGGTTTGCCCGCAAAAACTATTTTTATCCTGACCTTCCAAAAGGGTACCAGATCTCCCAGTATGAACTTCCCATTGCAGAGCATGGATTCCTGAAAATAGAAACAGATGGCATTAAAAAAAAAATCGGCATTACAAGGATACACATGGAAGAGGATGCCGGCAAACTGACCCATGACCCTTCACGGCCGTTTAGCATGGTCGATTTCAACAGGACGGGTGTTCCCCTCATCGAGATAGTTAGCGAGCCGGATATCAGGTCGCCAGAGGAGGCAGGCGCGTATCTCAGGCAGCTCAGGTCGATTGTGCGCTATTTGGGCATATGCGACGGCAACATGGAGGAGGGAAGCTTCAGGTGCGATGCAAATATATCGCTCAGGCCGGTTGGGTCTGAAACTTTCGGCACACGCGCGGAGCTTAAAAATTTAAACTCCTTTAAGCATGTTGAAAAAGCGCTGCATTACGAGATAATAAGGCAAAAGGAAATTCTTGTTGACAGCGGCCAGGTGATGCAGGAAACAAGGCTGTGGGACCCTGATAAAAACAGGACGACTTCAATGCGATCCAAGGAGGAGGCGCACGATTACAGATACTTTCCAGACCCTGACCTTTTGCCCCTTGTAATCGACGATACATGGATTAATAATGTAAAAAAAGCCCTGCCTGAGCTTCCAAATGCAAAAATAAAGCGCTTTATAAAGGAATTTTCCCTTTCCTCATATGACGCAGACCAGCTTACTTCAAACCGGCAGCTCGCAGATTTTTTTGAAGACTGCGTCCGGCAATTTCCGGACGCCAAGCAGGTCGGCAACTGGATCATGGGGCCACTCATGGCTCTTTTGAACGCCAAAGGAAAAACAATATCTGAATCCCCTGTTTCAGCCAGAGAACTTGCCAGGCTCCTCAAGCTTATTGATGATGGAATCATAAGCGGCAAAATCGCAAAGACCATATTTGAGGAAATGGCGCAAACAGGCAAAGCGCCTGACCAGATAGTTAAGGAAAAACAGCTTGTCCAGGTTACAGACGTTTCGGCAATAGAAAAGGTTGTATTAAAGGTATTAGCCGCATGCCCCAAACAGGTGGAAAATTACAAAAAAGGAAAAACAAAGCTTTTAGGTTTCTTTGTCGGTCAGGTCATGAAAGAGACAAGGGGCAAGGCAAATCCAAAGATTGTGAATGATATCTTGAAAAAGAGGCTGATAAATTAAGTGCCTAAAATGCCTAAAGTATGTTAAAGTGCCTAAAGTTGGAAATGTAAATCGGATTGTGGTTATCGTATTGATCTGTTTGAGAAGTTAAGATTTCAACAAAATGAAAATTCGTTATTATATTGATCCAGAAACTGAACAACCACATATTTATAATCATGGAGTTAACGAATATGAAGTTGAAGATGTATTACGAAAGCCAGGGGAAGATCGTCCGGGTCGTGAAGGATCTCGCGTATCCATAGGTCGGACAAAAAATGGCAGGTATCTTCGTGTCATTTATGTTCCAGATCCGGTACCCTATAGTATTTTTGTAATCACGGCTTATGGTTTGTCCGGAAAATCACTTAAAGCATATAAACGCCGTAGAAGGAGAAAATTAAAATGACAAGACAAAGCAAATTTCCAACAGGATGGGATGAAAAGCGGGTGAAACGCGTGCTCGAACATTATGAAACCCAGTCAGAGGATGAAGCTGTTGCAGAGGATGAAGCAGCTTACGAAGATACTAATCAGACTTTCATGGAAATCCCTAATGAATTGATACCTGTTGTTCGTGAACTTATAGCGAAAAAGACTGAGTTGACTCCAAATGTTTGAGCAGAACAAGCGGCAGCGCCACTAAGAACGTAAAGTAATTTTTTGTTTTTATTTCCTTCTCTGTGGTCTCTGTGGTAAAAAAATAGAAGGAGGATTTTTTGAAAATATCAATATTTAAAACCAGCAGGCTTTTTATTCTTAGCCTTGCCCTGATAATAATTATCGGTTTCCCTGCTCATGCATCCGCAAAGCAAAGCAGGATTGCAATCGTGCCGTTTACGATGAATGCTGAAAAGGATCTGACCTATCTGCAGGAAGGCATCCTTTCAATGCTCTCATCCCGCCTTTCATGGGAGGACAAAGTCTTTGTTGTTGTTAGGCAGGAAACAGCCGCGGCCGTTAAGAGCATTGCGGCCCCTTTAAATGAGGCAAAGGCGCGCAAAATCGGAGCCATACTAAAGGCTGACTACGTGCTTTTCGGCAGCATCACAATTTTTGGAAACAGCGTTAGCATGGATGGAACAATAGTGGATATTTCAGATGCCAAACCTCCTCTTTCCTTTTATAACCAGAGCAAAGGCATGGAAGAGGTAATCCCCCGCCTTAATCTGTTTGCCGAAGAAATCAACGAAAAGGTGTTTAACAGGAAAATCGCAGTCAGACAGCTTCCCCAGCAAAAAGCTCCTGCACAAAGACCATCCCAGTATATGCATCCTGAACGTCTGTTTTCTGGAGAGTTTGTTGAGCCGGAAGAAGCAGGAGGAGGCAGGTCTCCCTTTGTCATGACAGGCCGCAGCGACGCGACCCCTGGATTCTGGAAAAGCAAAAACTTTCGCGTGCAGATAAAAGGCTTAGCGTTAGGCGATGTTGACGGAGACGGCAAAACAGAGACAGTAATGATTACAAACCAGGAGGTGCATATATACCGGTCTGAAAATGATCGTTTTATCAAAATAAAGGAGATTGCTGGAAAAAAATACTATAAATATCTTGCCGTTGATGTTGCTGATATTAATAAAGACGGCAAAGCTGAAATATTCGTCACATGTCTTAACAAAAACAGCAAATCGCTTGAATCCTTTGTCCTGGAATTTAACGGCAGCCATTTTAAAACTATTGCAGATGGTGAAAACTGGTATTTCAGGGTCATTTCACGTCCTGTGCTTGGCCCTATGCTTGTGGGGCAGAAAATGGGCATATCCGACCTTTTTATGCCGGGCGTATATGAGCTTGTCTGGACAGGCAGCGGTTATAAGCCACAGGGCAAAATCGCTATGGGGCTGCCGGAAAATATTACGGTTTTCGGGTTTACCATGGGCGATCTTTTAAATACCAAAGGCGAGGTTGTAGCTGCATTTGACGAGGAAGAGCGGCTGAGGATATATACAACCGGCGGAAGCCAGGAATGGAAAAGTGAAGACCGGTTCGGAGGCAGTGAAAACTATATTGATATCGATTTTCAGGACAAGGAAGGAGATTATGAAAGCCGTGTCTATTTGCCGCACAGGCTTTATATCGTCGATCTGAACAAAGACGGTAAAACAGAACTGATTACAATAAAAAATAAATCAATTTCAGGCCACCTGTTTAGAAGGTTTCGCCATTACAGCGGAGCCTGGTTTGAATCCCTTTCATGGGACGGGCTCGGCCTTGCCAAAAACTGGCATACCCGCGAGGTCTCCGGTTATATCTGCGATTATGCAATAGGGGATATTAACAATGACGGCGAGCTTGAGCTTGTGGCTGCAATTGTAAGCAAACGTGATGTAATAGGGCAAAAGGCAAAAAGCACAGTCATAACATACGATCTTGCGCCGCTGATGGGGGAATAGGGATTAGAAGTCAGAGGTCGTAGGTCAGAAGTCGGAGGTCGGAGGTCAGGGATTAGAGGTATCTGAATATCGAATGTCGAACAAGAAATTTCGAATTATGAAGTTTTTTACTTCGACATTCTGCGGTTAAAAATATAGCTATTACTCCTTCCCATGCTCCAGCGTGGGAACCAGGCAGCGATTAAAATCAATTACGAAGAATATCAGTTAATTAACACCTGACACTTAACACCTGGCACATAACACCGGTTTTTTTAAAAAATACTTGACAATACAGTCTGATACATATAGTTAGCAAAAAATTAGCTTAATCTCTATTAAAAGGATTAAGGATTAAAGGTTTTTTCTTAACACCTAACACTTAACACCTAACACTTTTTTATGGGAGGTGATGCGTGTCGGCATAAGTCGCGGGTTGACGACCCAATAGAATATTTAATGAATTAAAAATTATCAGGAATTTTTTTTAATTTTACTTTAAGGAGAAAAACAGATGAAAAAATTTACAATTATAGGCCTGGCCATCTGCCTTGCATTTGCGCTGGCAGCTCCTGTTATGGCGGTTGACGCTGATTTCAGCGGCGAATACAGGGTAAGAGGGTTTTATACGGAACACTGGGATCTGAGAGATACATCAGCTTCAAATGCTTACATGGACATGCGTTTCAGACTCCAGACAGTTTTCAAGGTAAACGACATCCTGTCTGTTACCACAAGGTTTGATGCCTTAGACGACAAAGTATGGGGCGATACTGACGACTCTGACGCTGCTAACATCGACTTTGACCGCGCCTACATGACCATCAAGGCTCCAATCGGCACGTTTTATGTCGGCCGTCAGGTCAAAGGACTCTGGGGAACCAGTTTTATCGACACCGAGGGTGATGCTGACAGAATCAAGTACGTCAAGAAAATTGACAACCTGACTCTGATTGCTATTTTCCAGAAAGATAAGGAACTTGATAAGGCTACTATTGTACCAGACGAAGCCGATAAGGATCAGGATACCTACTATCTTTTAGGCAAATACAAGATGGAAAACATTACACCCGGTCTGCTGCTTGCATTTACCAATGACAAAACAAGCAGCATCCAGACAACGCACACGTATTGTGCAATTCCGTATTTTGTCTCTAAGTTCGGTCCCCTGGCCATCCAGGGCGAACTTGGATACAAATGGGGTGAGACAGAGTATGATTCAGGCGCCTCAGACCTTGACATCAAAAAGCTTGCCTATAACTTAGAGGCAACTTATAACTTCGGTCCAGCCAGCGTAATGGCAGGCTATGCATTTGTAAGCGGTGATGATGACGGTGCTACTGACAATGAAGACTCAGCCTACGGCAACGTTGGCGCAGAGTGGGAAAAGCTGTTTATCCTGACTTATGATGAATTTCCTGTGAATGCACTCGGTGGAGCCGGAAACCTTTCACAAAACCTCGGCGTCGGCGCCAAGATCATCTACGGCGGAGCAACCTTTTCACCTCTTGAAAACCTGGAACTTGGCGTTGTTGTCGGCAATGCAGATGCTGATGAAGTTCCTGCAGGCGTAGAGGATGATTTTGGAACAGAATATGACTTAACCCTGAACTGGAAGATCTACGACAATCTGACCTATACTGCAATTGCAGCATTTCTCGATGCCGGAGATATCTGGAAAGGCGGAGTCGCGGCCGAAGAGGTCGAAAACACCTATGCTCTGTTTCATCAACTCGAACTGTCCTTCTAATAGGATTTGTTGATAAACAATTAAGTTTTTTAGCAGTTAAACAAAAAAACCCCCGACCGGAAACGGTTGGGGGTTTTTTGGTTTAGGTGGATAGGCTGAAGGCTGTTAGATCATTATTGTTGGGTTTCGTTCCTCAACCCAACCTACCTGCCTTTCCAGAATCCCACAGTAATCGTAGGTTGGGTTAAGCGAAGCAACCCAACTTTATATCGTTTTTCGATGAATATCTTTCACACAATTAATACACAGTTCTGTGCGATCATTATTGTTGGGTTTCGTTCCTCAACCCAACCTACCAAGTTGGCCGTATATACGGAAAAGAAAGTAGGTTGGGTTGAGCGAAACCCAACAAAAAAGCTATTCCCTTCCAATTGTTTCATCTAACGTAATATCTCCTCCTGCTCCCCACTCCAAATCATACATGCCGTCACGCACATAACGGTGAAAACTCGAATATTCCCAATCCTTCGGCGCGGTTGCCAATCTGTGTTTCACCGGATTGTAATGAATATATTCAACATGCCTGGCAAAATCTATTTCGTCTCGAATAAGATGTTCCCAAAATCGACGTTGCCAAACAGCCTGTTCTTTCTTCTCTTGTCTCGATGCAGAAGGGGTGTGCTTATATTTGTCATCACACTTTCTGCTGAAATAACTCTTTATCAACCGCCAGCGTTTGGAAAAGTCCCGGTCCCCATCCGGCAATGTCCACAAGCAATGTAAATGATCGGGCAGAAGGACAAAAGCATCAATTGTAAATAGATGTTTTGCCATAACATGCCTGAAAGATTCCCGCAGTAATGATACATTGTTGCGCTGGCACAGAATTTTATTCCTTTTATATGTGACGACCGTAAAGAAATATGTTCCGCCTTTGGTTCGTGCCCTTCGGTATCGCATAGTCGTAATCGTAGTAATCGTAGGTTGGGTTAAGCAAAGCAACCCAACCATTATATCGTTTTGGGATGAACGTCTTTCACACAATTAATACACAGTAATGAGCGATCATTATTGTTGGGTTTCGTTCCTCAACCCAACCTACCAACTCCGAGATTCCAATAATCTTTCAGTCAAATTTAAACCCCTTGCGCAACCTTTTAAAGCTCTGATTGGATCAATTTCCAATCCAAGGTCAGTCTCCACAAGAGGTTCATCAAGGAAAGTAACAACCACTCATCTTTTTCCCTTAATCGGGACTTCCTTTATCAATTCAATTTTCCCTTTATCATATACCCCATTTATTGCTAACATCTTACACCTCCCATCTTTATGCGTGATTGGTGTCTTGATTAGTGATTAATTTCATTTTTTATTTATTCTATCATATAAATCCTGGCCCTCAGGGTCAGGATTCTTTACTTATTACTCTTTCCATTTGATTTTTTATAATTATCGTTTTGATTACGTTTTTTATTAAATATCAAAGGCAGTGGTTGATTGTCAAGGGGATGCTTTCGGAAACACCCTTTAGCACATATTCCGCTCATAGCGGCTACTCGTTCCAAAACATTCTGAGCAGATCCACAAATGTGTTGCGATCAAAAAAACCCCTGGCTGGAAACGGTTGAGGGTTTTTGTTTAATGAGAATGACAGAAAGGGGGCTTTTGTAATAAATGTAGCTTTTTAATATTGTTTTTTTATTTAAATCTATTATTAATCAAAAAAATAAGTCTGGTTTGTTTTTGTAGTGTAAAGGTTTTCATGGAACGCAATACTAATACATTTTAAGGGGGGGGAAATGAAAAAGGTTACAAAACTGTTTGTACTGACTCTGGCTGTGGTCTTTATTTTGAGCGGACTTGCCTTTGCGGGGTTTGCATACAAAGTAGAGAAAGCTCATAACGGGGGTGATGTTACGCCTTCGCAGGCCTTTGAGATGATCAAAAAAGATCCTGGGCATACCTTTCTAATTGATGCCAGAACCCGCGCCGAATACCAATTGATCGGCCATGCCAAAGGAGCCTGTAATATCCCTTTGAAATTCTGGACAGGCAAGTTCGGAGAAAAAAAGTATGAAATGGCAGCCAATCCGAATTTTGGCAAGGATCTTCGCGCCCGCTTTAATCCAGAGATAGACACACTGCTTTTTATATGCAGAAGCGCAAGCAGAAGCTGTGCGGCATGTGACGCAGCAGTTAAAGCAGGATTTGCCGAAGGCAAGGTGTTTAGTGTCATGGGCGGTTTTGAAGGCGGCAAGGTGAAATGTAAAGGAAGCGCTTACTGCGGGCAGCGTAAGCTTGGCGGATGGCGCAACGAAGGGCTTGCCTGGTCATATCATATGGACAAGAAGTTAGTTTACCAGCCTGATCTTGCAAAATAATTACCTTTGAGCGGACGCAAAAAACGTCCGCTCAATAGGCAATCATACCTGTATTATTAACGAGCGATTTTTCCCAACACCTATTTGAGAATATATACACGTGGGTAGTCCATGACTTTAAGGGTCAAGGCAATGGCGCCTGCCACTTCAGGAACGTCATGAATAATTATCAGGTTGTCTCTCTTGTTGAGCTCCTCCATCATAGGCTTCGACCACATGTCATCGTAATCAACATGCCTGGCGCCCTTGACGTGATGTTTTTTGAACTTCGCTTCATCGCGAAAATCGACAAATCTGTGCCTTTTCAGCTTTCTGGCATCATGTTCGCTGATAAGGCACCTGGCAAAATCGCTATTGCTAGAACGCATGAGGGGATGTAGAACTGCCTGCCCGTTTAATACCGTGGGATAGAAACCCCTTGCCCAACCTTTGATACCATCTCTCATCCAGTAAACATTCTTGTATCCATTGGTAACCGCCAGCCTGGCGGCATGATAGGATTTCCATCAGGTGCTTGACGCGCAATAGGTTATGATTGGAGTGTTCTTGTCCTTTGGAAGCAGCGCAAGGTCAAAGTCCACTTCGCTAAGCGGGAAATCTATACGTTTGTGATCCTTTGGCACCATCACAGTTATGTGTATTGCGCCCCGAATGTGACCTTTCAAGTAATCGTTCGTGTGGCTGTGACAGGCAATAACCACAGCGCCCTCGTAAACAAGTTTTTTTGCCTCTTTCAGGCTTACCGCCGTAAATCCCTCCCCCCCTTTTTCAGGGGCAGGCACTTTGGCTGCAAGGCTGTATGTTGAAAATGCGACTATTAAAAATAATGACAAAACAATAATTGATGCTTTCCTGCACATAACCAACCTCCTTTTTCTCTTAATATTGTTGTTTTTGGGTAACTGCAATCTGAGACCTTTGCAAAACGCCCCCTTTTGCCCAATTTCGGCGTCAGGCTCAAATTTTAAGCCTCGAAATATTCAATATATTCCTCCGGTTAAAATCTTCGCCTTCCTTGAACTTGAGTAAAATTGAACATTTTTCAAAGGTCTCAATCTCTCAAATACAGGTATGATTACTGAAAAGAGTACTTCCTTTCTTATGAAGTCAAACTTTTGGAAAAGTGAACATTTTTGAAGAGGCTCAATAGACTTTATAATATAAATCACGATTGAATTTTTGAGTATATAGAGAAAAAAACAGGTAATGTCAATGAATATTGATGACGTCGTAAAAAGTCGGATTTCCCCTCCCCTGGCTGGAGGGGACAAAGGGGAGGGGGAGCATTTTCGACTTTTTACGAGGTTATCAAACATATTCAATTTTCAGTAACAAAGCGGTATAAAAATTCCGCATCTTTGGGAGAAAGGTTGAATTTCAGACAAGCGTCATCTACAAGCTGCTTTAAATCCTTTATATGCTCATGCTTCCGTTTTTCTGAAATCCACTTTACCGCTTTTCTCAAATCTTCCCCTTTTGGTTGAATACTCATGAAATACTCCTTTTATATTTTGGGTTTTTTCTTATGAAAATCTGTGGCCTGCTCAAAATTATAGGCAGCCGTGAAAAGCTTTTTCTCTTCAAAATACCTGCCCATTAAATGAAGCCCAATCGGAAGGCCTGTGGATGAAAAACCGCAGGGAACCGATATCCCGGGTATTCCGGCAAGGTTTGCGGAAATCGTAAATATGTCGGAAAAATACATTGTAAGAGGATCGTCAATCTTTTCCCCTATCTTGAAAGCAGGGGTCGGCGCCACAGGGGACAGCATCAGGTCGCATGATTTAAAGACATTTTTAAAATCCTCCATGATCAATGTACGCACCTGGGAAGCCTTTTTGTAATATGCATCGTAATATCCGGATGAAAGGGAGTATGTGCCAAGTATGATACGTCTCTTAACCTCTGCGCCGAACCCTTTTGACCTTGTGGATCTGTACATATCGATCAGGCTGTTTTTTTCTTTATCCCTGAACCCGTACTTTACGCCGTCGTACCTTGCAAGGTTTGAGCTGGCCTCTGAAGGGGCTATGACATAATAGGCTGCCACGGCATATTTTGTGTGAGGCAATGTGACTTCAACGCATTTTACTCCCAAATCCTCAATCACTTTGACAGCATTTTTAATTGCAGAAGAAACCTCTGGATCGAGCCCCTGGGCTGCGTTATATTCCTTTGGAATGCCGATAGTCATGCCGCTTAAACCCTTGTTTGAAAAGGATGTATAATCCGGCACATCCTCGGGCACCGATGTGGAATCTGCTGGATCGTAACCTGCAATGGCATTCATAAGCAGGGCGCAATCTAAAACATCCTTTGCAAGCGGGCCGATCTGATCAAGGGAGGATGCAAATGCAACAAGGCCGAATCGTGAAACCCTTCCATATGTGGGTTTCATCCCGACAACTCCGCAATGAGAGGCCGGCTGGCGTATTGATCCTCCGGTATCAGAGCCAAGGGAGCCAAGGCACATGTCGGCTGCGACCGCCGCGGCCGATCCACCGCTTGATCCGCCGGGAATACATGTTAAGTCCCACGGATTGCGGGTTGTTTTCATGCCTGAATTCTCCGTAGATGATCCCATGGCAAATTCATCCATGTTTGTTTTTCCCACGATTACGGCCCCGGCCTTTTTAAGCTTTTTTATGACAAAGGCATCGTACTGGGGCGTAAAATTATCAAGTATCCTTGATGCGCAGGTTGTGCGCAGCCCCTTTGTGCAGATAAGATCCTTTACAGAAAGAGGAATCCCTGTCAGCAGCGAAATATTGCCCCTGGATATCTCTTTGTCTGCAAGCTCTGCCTGCTTTATAGCTGTTTCAGCGGCAACAGTAATATAGGCGCCTACCTTTTTTTCAACAGATTCGATCCGCTCCAGAACAGCCCTAATCAGCTCCTGCGAGGATATTTCCCTTGCCTTTAAAAGATCGGAGGCTTCATGTATTGTAAGTTCATGTAGTTTCATATTTAAAGTCGCTACGCTTCAATTTTAAATGTTGAATGTTAAATTCTGAATTAAAACTTATACTCAGCACTGGCATAATTTGCAATTTTGGAATTACCTGTTTTCTATCATGTATTTCGTTTTGGTGGATTCGCTTCGCTTAGCTTTGGTGGATTCGCTTCGCTTAATCCACCCTACAAACTGTCCTCTGTCCTCCGCCCTCTGCCCTCTGCCCTCTGCCCTCTGTCCTCTGCCCTCTGTCCTCTGCTCTCTGCTCTCTGACCTCTGACTTCTGACCTCTGACTTCTGCCCTCTGACTTCTGACTTCTGACTTCTGACTTCTGACTTCTGACCTCTGACTTCTGACTTCTGACTTCTGTTTTTTTACGAGTTTATCACCTTTGGAACTATAAAATTTCCGTCCTCTTTTTCAGGGGCATTTGCAAGAGCTTTATCTGCGCCCATAGATTCTTTTACCTCATCCTCCCTGAAAGCATTGGACAAAGATATAGCATGAGAGGTCGGAATCAGGCCTTCAGTGTCAACACTGTTGAGAGTATCGACATATTCAAGTATATCGCCTATCTGATCCGCAAACCTGTCAATAGAGTCTTCATCCAGATCAAGACGGGCAAGATCCGCCGTGTAAATAACTTCGTCTTTGGTTATTTTCATGATATTTCCTTTTATTTGCTTTGAACAATTATCGGTCTATATTTATCTTTCTTCAGCCTGCTTAAAATATCACCGGCATCTGATCTGTTTTTAAAATTCCCTATCCTGATCCTGTGCCAGGTGCCCTTCCCTGGTATCTTCGCCGAAACCGTATATGCCTGATACCCTTTTTTCTTTAACATTTCCGCCATCTTGGCGGCAACCTTCATATCTTTTAAAGACGCAACCTGAATCGTAAAACCGGCGCCTGCCGCGGCCCTAATCTGCTTGCTGCTTGAAGCAGGCTTTTCGACCTTTTGCGCCGGCTGGACTTTTGCCTTTTTTTGAGGCAAAGCTGTTTTTTTGCCCACAGGCTGCTTAACTTTATGTTGCACACTCGGTGTGGTCTCTTTCAGCGCCTCATAAAAGCCTAATTCCATTTTAGCGCTTGCAGGGTCCCTGCCAATTTTAAACCGCTCCTGCCCCTCTTTAACAACAGCCTCTTTCAAGGCAACCAGCTCCTTTTGAAGGTTCTCAATATCAAACTTTACAGGAACCGTCCCCCTCCCCACAAAGATGCCTAACACAAACATCCATGCAGAAACAAAAAGTATCAAACAGATCCAGGTCGTTGTTCCTTTCCTGCCGGTCTCTTTGGAAGGCTTTTTCTTCCCTGATGTCTTTTCACTCTTTTTCATCAAGCCTCGCTACATCTTTTCAGGCGCGGACACGCCAAGCAGGGTGAGGCCGTTTCTAATGACCTTTTTTACAGCAACAACAAGATACAGCCGCGCGCAGGTCAATAATGGATCATCGGTTAACACCCTGTGCTTATTGTAATAGGCATGAAAAGAGGACGCAAGGTTCATAAGATAAAATGTTATGCGATGAGGCTCCATAAACTCTGCGCTTAATCTTACTGTTTCCGGATAGCTGCCTAAGCTTTTAATCAGATTAATCTCCTCCGGCTCCTTCAGCATGGCGATCGCCTTCTCATCCCAGCCTGTATTCTCTATTCCTCTTTCACGCCCCTTTCTTATAATGCTCGATATTCTGGCATGAACATATTGAACATAAAAAACAGGATTCTCATTTGTCTTTTTCTTTGCAAGTTCCAGGTCAAAATCAAGTGGGCTTTCATGATGACGCGTCAGAAAAATAAACTTTGCCGCATCAGATCCCACTTCACTTATTACATCGGCAAGGGTAATAAATTCACCGGCCCTTGTTGACATTGCTACAGGCTCTCCGCCCCGCAAAAGATTTACAAGCTGAACCAGGATTACATCAAACCGCTCCTTGCTGTATCCGGCCGCCTCTATTGAAGCTTTTATGCGCGGGATATAACCGTGGTGGTCCGCCCCCCATATATCTATTACACGCTCAAACCCGCGGTCAAACTTGTCTTTGTGATATGCAATATCAGACGCAAAATATGTGGTCTGGCCATTATTGCGGATAACCACCCTATCCTTTTCATCTCCAAACTCCTTTGTCTTAAACCAATGCGCCCCGTCCTTTTCATATATAATATTCTGTTTGCGAAAATCGTTTAAAACCTTATCAACCTTGCCGGAGTCATAAAGGCTCTGTTCGCTAAACCAGTTGTCAAACTCCACGCCAAAGGATTTAAGATCATCCCTGATGCCGGCAATGATCTGCTTTGCGGCAAATTGCGCGCAATAAAGCACAGTCTCATCTTCCCTCTGATCAAGGAGGGCAGACCCTTTATCCTCCTTTATCTGCCTTGCCAGATCACGTATGTAGTCTCCCTGATAACAGTCATCCGGGAACTCTATGTCTTTTCCCAATAGCTGCCTGTATCTGAAAAGAACAGATCTCCCCAGGGTATTTATCTGCCTGCCGGAGTCGTTTATATAATATTCCTTTTCAACATTATATCCGCAAAAAAGCAAAATGTTTGCTGCGGCATCCCCGAACGCGGCCCCGCGTCCATGCCCCACATGCAGCGGCCCGGTTGGATTTGAGCTTACAAACTCCACCTGGATTTTCATGCCTTTGCCGATACCAGATGCGCCGTACCTGTCATCTTCTTCATGAATCCTGCGCAAAACAGGATGCCAGGACACGCTGTTTATGAAAAAATTAATAAAGCCCGGCCCTGCTATCTCTGTTTTTGCAATTATCCCTTCTTGATTGTCGATATTTTTTATTATCGCCTCTGCAATCCTTTTGGGCTGCATCTTCTGAACCGATGCCATAACCATAGCAATATTAGTTGAAAAATCTCCGTGGGCTTCAATTTTAGGCGCTTCCACCTCGACATCCGGGAATTTAGACGACGGCAAATCCCCTTTTTCATGCGCATTTAACGCTGCTTTAAGTATCAGATTTTTTATCTTTTGCTTCATTTTTTCTCTTTATTCACCATTCACCACGCAAGCTGTAACCAGATTTCATGCTCAAGTCAAGACGTTAAAAAAAGCCTGTTTTTGATTAACACAAAAAGCTTTCCTTTTCCTATTCTTTTGAGTAATATAATAATTTATACATGCATAAACATAAATAGTAAGCGTTCACGGATTCAAAAGTTCACCCCTGCCCGACGGATGGCAGGCGGGTTTTCAGTGAACCCTGAACCTTTGAACGGTTACAATAATAGAACGTAACTATTCAGGTAGGCACAAAGGCACAGAGGGGCAAAGGCACAAAGCATGACAAATACAACTCCGATATCTGACTTTAAGGCCGAGAGGCTAAAATGGTATTCCGCCCCATGCTATGCCGGAGTGGCTTCGCCGAGGCGAGATCGGGTGATTTTTTTACAGTCTCGTCGAATATTTTCCAGCCTTTTTATCCAGAAGCTTTGCTTCGGCTGAGCAGGCTGTTCGACT
>JAPVVG010000163.1 GCA_028571455.1 Desulfobacteraceae bacterium
AGCGCCACTGTATCTTCAATAATGGGCGGCAGGTCGCAAAGCTTGGGATTTGCCGCCGGAAATCTTGCAAACGCGGAAAACTCATTTACCAGGTTCCGAATCAAATCCACATGATCAATTATCATCTGAATACATTCCTCAAAAACCGGTTCATTTATCTGTTTTGAATATCTTCTTTTTAGACGCTGAGCCGAAAGAGAGACCGGGGTTAAGGGGTTTTTAACTTCATGGGCAATCCTGCGCGCAACTTCACGCCATGCCGCAATGCGCTGGGCCTTTTCCAGTTCCGTAAGGTCATCAAAGACCATTACTATGCCTATATGATTCCCCGCGTCGTCTTTAAGCGCATTAACATGCATCATAAAACTACGCTGCCTTCCTTCTATTGTTAATCTAAGCGGAAGCCTGATATCATCCTCCCGTGTTTGGGTCAGATTATCAATTATTTCTTCTGCGAGATTCAGATGTTGCCCTTTAAGCAGATTTTTATAGTTTTTATTCAGTATATCCCCAGGTCTGAGGGCAAGCATTTTTTCAGCCGACTTGTTTATGGTTGATACAAGCCCGCTTGGGTTAAGAGTTATTACGCCGGCAGAAACATTTTTTAATACTATTTCCATATGCTGCCGTCTTTTTTCTATCTCAACATTTTGTTCGCGGAGCATACCTGCGGAAAGCTCTAATTGTTCTCTGCTGATCCGCAAATCTTTTGTCATCTTATTAAATGAATCAACAAGACTGCCGATTTCAGCATCAGCCACGGGACCAATGCTGAATCCCAAATCTCCTTCCGCAACCCTTCGTGTCCCCTCGGCAAGCTCCATGATCGGTATTGTAATAGATTTCGCCAGATAAAAACCAACCCATATCGCGGAAAAAACAACAAGCAGCGCCACGATTGAAAGGGTTATATAATAAGTTGTCTGGATCGGTTTCTTAAGAAGTATTATCTGTTGATATTCCTCAAAACCTCTTGATATGGATGCCATGTTTTCAGAAAGATCCGGAGGAATCAAAACCGACAATACAACAAAAGCTTTGGCATCTGTATGATTTGCGCCAAAAGGAATGGTTCCGATCGTTCTTATTAGCTCCCCTTTTGGAATTTTTTCAAAAACCGACCTTACCACTTTTGGTTCCATATCCTTTTGAAAATCATCAGCAGAAAGAACACTAAAAGGTTTATCTTCCAGTTCCCTGGCAAGGGCAAATGTGAGGCGGTTTGCATTCACGCTATAAATTTCAACAGCATCAATGTTAAATGCCCTCTGAACAACCTGGACATAGTGGGAAAGGGCTTTTCTTTTTTTTGCAGATAGAAGTTTTTTGGTATTTATCTGGTAGGCAATTCTTTCCAGATAAAACCGGTTATTTTCTTCTGCATGATTATACAAGCGCCTTCCTACAAGCAATGAATTTTCAAGGGCCTGCTCTACGGGGACATTAAACCAAAATTCAATGCTGGTTGTAATAAAGGTAATTGAAAAGAAAAAAAGTACAATCGTAGGCAAAAGAGTAAGCGCAATAAAGGCGGCCACAAGTCTCGTACGAAGCTTTGCCCCCATCACCTTGCGCTTTCTATCGTAAAACAGCTTTACCAGATTTCTAAATACAAGAAATATCAACAGGATAAGCAACAGCAAATTGATGTTGATCAATATGAACATCAATATTGTGTTGGAAATTGGAATCTCTGCCCCGAAATGTATTACCCTGTGCTCAGCAAAGGTCAGGATGGCAATAACAAAGGCAACTATGACAATCAGGATGCCTTCACGTTTCCGCCTTTTGCGTTCTTCTTCCGGGATATGAGGTTTTGGACTTTTGAATACATTATTGCTCATGATAAGTGCGGAGAATTTTCGGCTTTCAGTAGATAAAATCTATTGTGTACCAGTCTGTTTCAACGTCCCATAAAGAAAACAGAATATAATGCAGATAAAAGGGAAGGGTTAGTTTACCGAGCTCTGCCTTGGCTCTTATTTGATAGTGCCAACCTTTCTGCAGACTGCCAAGCGAAATAATTTTTAAGCTGTCAATTGCAGCCATCAGTTTTTGGGCCTCTTCAAAAGATTGTGTAACAGACGGCTTATCTTTTTTCCATGACCGTATAACAATAAATTCCTTCTTCAGGCTACTGTATTTAATCCTATGGGTTATCTTTATATCAGCTATTTTTTTATCAAACCACATATTACGGGCCTGATACAGGGTAATATAGAAGAAAAAGGTTGCCGGCACCCCTGTTAAAACAGCTTTTTTTATCTTATCATTAAAAGCCCCTTCAACATTAAGAAAAACTAAAAGATCATCGCGTGTGTTGGTGACAATTATATCGGTCAGCCTTGCCTCAGAGGCAAAAGCTGCATTTTGCATGACCAGCAATATGCAAAGAAATATGATACTAATTTTGCGGTAACTCAATGACAACATAATATATAAGCGGCAACTTAAAAATTAGGGTAACAGTTGAGGAAGAAGGCTTTTTATTAATAGCTGATACCTTCTTAAATGGCAAGTGATTTTAGGAAGCGGGGGTTTTGTGTATTATACTGGTTTCCCATGATTTTTTTTGGGCAAAGAATTTTTTCAAAAATGCCTGATTAAAAAAATGGCCTGATTTGCTCACCTTAATATGGCCTAAAACCGGCATGCCGAGGAGGGCAAAATCGCCCATGCAGTCAAGAAGTTTATGCCGCACGAATTCATTTTTATAGCGCAACCCATCTTTGTTGAGTATATTTTTCTCATCTATTACAACAACATTATCCAGCGAACAGCCACGGGCAAGCCCAAAACGTTTCAGGTTTTCATATTCATGCAAAAAACCAAAAGTTCTGGCCCTGCATATTTCGCGTTCAAATACATTATCAGAAAGCTCTATGGTATAAGATTGTTTTTTAACCAGAGGATGATCATAATCTATGTCACAGGTTATTTTAAATGAAGATTCAGGATATATGCCAACAAATTTTCCGTTTTCTTTCAACTCAATCGGCTTTTTTACCACAAAAAAACAGCGCTGAGCCTCTTGCTCCTTTATGCCTGCTGCCATTATTGATGTGGTAAATACTTCGGCGCTGCCATCCATTATCGGCATTTCGTAGCTGTCAATTTCAACCAGGGCATTATCAATTGATAAGCCTACAAAAGTTGCCATAAGATGCTCTATGGTTGAAACAATAAACCCATCATATCCTATTACGGTTGCAAGGCTCGTATCAACGATCATATTAAAATGTGCAGATATGCTCGGGCTGTCTAAAAGGTCTATTCTTTTGAATTTGATGCCATGATTTATTGGCGCGGGTTTAATTGTCAGATTAACCTTTTTGCCTGAATGAATGCCTGTGCCTGAGCATTTAATTGATTTGGCGACGGTGCGTTGCTTGAAATGCATATAATTTTACCTAAAAGAACCTGCCCTTTTATATCCTGAATACCCAGTAAATCCTGTCAAAAAATATATCTTACTTTATTATAACGATTGAACCCTTTTGCATACTTATCAAATAAACACAATACCAAATTATTTGATATCCGCATGATAAGCTTGAAGAGACTTTACCTTGGCTTTTCCTGTTCTTCGCGCAGCAATTCCCTTGGCGGCTGCCAGCGCTGCAGCCATAGTGGTAACATTTAAAATCTTATACTCGATCGCCGCCTTCCGGATATATGAATCATCATCCTTGCTCTCTTTTCCGCTGGGAGTATTGACAATTAACTGGATTTCTCTGTTTTTGACGGCATCCACAATGTCTGGTCTGCCATATCCCAGTTTGCGGATAGTTTCTGATTCAATGCCATGTTCCTGCAGAAAGTTATGTGTTCCATTTGTAGATAGAATCTTAAACCCTAAATCGCTAAACAGCCTGCCAGGTTCCAGAATGCTCGGCTTGTCTTTGTCAGCAACGGTAATAAGAACGGTTCCCTCAAGCGGAAGTGAGAGCTGGGTTGCTTTCTGGGATTTAAAAAAAGCAAGGCCAAATGAATCGGCCAGTCCCAAAACTTCTCCTGTAGACCGCATTTCCGGCCCTAAAAGGGGATCAACCTCAGGAAACATTTTAAAGGGCAAAACAGCTTCCTTAACGCCAAAATATGGAATATGTTTTTGTTTCAGATTAAGATCAGAGATTTTTTTGCCCATAACTACCTTGGTAGCAAGCCGGGCCATGGAAATGTTGCAAACCTTGGAAACAATCGGCACGGTGCGTGATGCCCTGGGGTTGGCCTCCAGGATATAAACAGTGTCATTTGCAATAGCATACTGGATATTCATAAGTCCAACTACATTGAGCTCAATGGCAATTTTTTTTGTGTATTCGTTAATGGTCTCTATGTGTTTCAAGGGGATGCTTACAGGAGGAATTACGCACGCAGAATCGCCGGAATGCACGCCTGCCAGTTCAATATGCTCCATAACCGCGGGAATAAAAGCATCGGTTCCATCTGCAATCGCATCTGCTTCAGATTCAATGGCATTTTCCAGAAATTTGTCGATCAGTATGGGGCGCTCCGGTGAAATATCTACGGCTGCCGACATATAATGCAAAAGCATTTCCTCGTCATAAACAACTTCCATGGCGCGTCCGCCCAAAACATAAGATGGCCGAACCATCAATGGATATCCGATTCTCCCGGCTATTTCCAGGGCCTTTTCCAGGGTGCTGGCCATACCGGATTCTGGTTGAGGAATCCCTAACTTGCGCATAACCTTGCGGAACCGGTCCCGATCCTCTGCCAGATCTATTGTTTCAGGAGAAGTCCCTAAAATTTTGACGCCTGCTTCTTCAAGTTCGTTTGCAATATTAAGAGGTGTTTGCCCCCCAAACTGGATAATAATCCCTTCTGGTTTTTCCTTTTCATAAATACTTAAAACATCTTCAACAGTAAGTGGTTCAAAATAAAGCTTGTCCGAAGTATCATAATCAGTAGAGACAGTCTCAGGATTGCAATTAACCATTATCGATTCATATCCTGCATCACGGATGGTAAATGCAGCATGCACACAGCAGTAGTCGAACTCAATTCCCTGGCCTATACGATTGGGACCTCCGCCAAGCACCATGATTTTTTTGCGATCGCTTACCTCGATTTTATCCCGCGCATTATAGGTAGAATAGTAATAGGCGGCGTTTTCAACGCCGCTGACCGGTACAGGTTCCCATGCTTCGACAATCCCGAGCGAAATACGCTTTTCCCTGATATCCTTTTCTGAAATCCCTAAAAGAAGGGAAAGATACCTGTCTGCAAATCCGTCCTTTTTTGTACGGATAAGCAGATCATCCGGAAGCGTCTTCCCTTTGTATGCTAAAATCTCTTCTTCAATATCCACCAGTTCGCTCATCTGTTTAATAAACCAGGGTTTAATATGGGTAAGCTCATAAAGATCCTGGATCTTGGCTCCCTTGCGCAGAGCCTCGTACATAATAAACTGGCGTTCGCTTGTGGGGATAACCAGCATGTTCATTAATTCAGTTAGAGACTTTTTATTGAAGTCCTTGGCAAAACCAAGACCATAGCGGTTTATCTCAAGGGATCGGATTGCTTTTTGAAACGCCTCCTTATAGTTTTTTCCGATGCTCATGGCTTCGCCAACGGCGCGCATCTGGGTTCCGAGCTTATCCTCAACACCTTTAAATTTTTCAAAAGCCCATCTGGCGAATTTTACTACCACATAATCACCGGAAGGTGTATATTTCTCAAGGGTGCCGTCACGCCAGTAGGGGATTTCATCCAGAGTAAGACCACAGGCAAGCATGGCGGAAATAAAGGCAATCGGAAAACCGGTTGCCTTGGACGCCAGGGCGGACGACCTGGAAGTTCTCGGGTTAATCTCGATAACAACAACCTGGTCTGTCTTGGGATCATGGGCGAATTGAATGTTTGTGCCGCCGATAACTTCAATTGCTTCGACAATGTCATAAGAGTATTTCTCAAGACGCTTTTGCAGCTTGGAGTCAATGGTCATCATCGGCGCAGTGCAAAAAGAATCACCGGTATGAATACCCATGGCATCGACATTTTCGATAAAGCAAACAGTAACCATCTGATTTTTAGCGTCTCGCACGACTTCCAGTTCAAGCTCTTCCCATCCCAGGACCGATTCTTCAACCAGAACCTGATTTACAAGGCTTTCAGACAAACCCCGCGCAGCAATGGTGCGAAGTTCTTCAATATTATACACCAGGCCACCGCCGGTGCCGCCCATTGTATAGGCCGGACGAATCACAACAGGGTAACCCAGTTCCGCCGCGACTTTTTCAGCGTCTTCAACTTTGTTTACTGTTTGACTCTTCGGCATTTCAATGCCGAGCTGCTCCATGGTTTCCTTGAAGGCTGTGCGATCTTCTCCCCGCTTAATAGCATCGATAGTTACACCGATGACCTTTACATTGTATTCATCCAGAACGCCTGCCTGCGCCAGTTCAGATGATAAATTCAGGGCGGACTGACCTCCTAAATTCGGCAACAGGGCATCCGGCCGTTCCGTTTTGATAATATCTGTTAATACGTTAAGATTAAGGGGTTCGATATATGTAACATCAGCAGTGCCCGGATCTGTCATGATTGTTGCAGGATTAGAGTTCACCAGAACGATTTCATAACCAAGAGAACGCAGAGCTTTGCAGGCCTGAGTGCCGGAATAGTCGAATTCGCATGCCTGGCCAATGATGATAGGGCCTGAACCGATGATGAGCACCTTTTTTATATCGCTGCGTTTTGGCATCAAAAACCCCTTTTTATAAAAATTTATTTAAAATAACTGGACCCATCCCAGCAGTGGGTGCATAATTTATCTTTTGGCAGACCCACGGCCTTCACAAGGTCTTCCAGTTTTTGAAATCGTAACGAGGTAAGCTTTAATCTTTTTCTTATTGTGTCTATCATTGCCATATTTTTTTCTGATCCAGCCAAAGCATATTCATCCAGAAACTTATCATCACTTCCTTCAAGTTCTTTAATCGCTTTTCGGCCTGCAAGATCGAGTGTTGATCGGGATGTTGAAAAATTGAGGAAGTCGCAGGGATAAATTAAAACCGGGCAGGCCGGGCGCATGTGCACCTCCAGCGCTCCGTAATTAAATAAGATTTGAACATTATCCTGCAACTGGGTGCCCCTTACAATTGAATCTTCACAAAAAAGAATCTTCTTGCCTTCTATCATAGATCTAACCGGAATCAGCTTCATTTTTGCAACAAGATCTCTTCTGCGTTGACTGTGCGGCATAAAGCTTCTGGGCCAGGTTGGTGTATATTTAACAAAGGGACGTTTATACGGGATTTTCTTTTTATTTGCATAGCCAATTGCGTGAGCGACTCCCGAATCCGGTATTCCTGTAACAAAATCTACTTTTGTTTCGTCATTTTCTGCAAGGGAGTATCCGCACCTGTACCTGACCGACTCCACGTTGATTCCCTCGTAATAAGAGGCTGGATAACCGTAATAGACCCACAGAAAAGCGCATATTTGCATCTTGTTGTTGGGCTTTCTTCTCTGCTCATATCCATCCGGCGTCAGGAAAACAATTTCGCCCGGCCCAAGATGTTTTTCAATATCATATCCAAGGTTAGGAAATGCGCATGTTTCTGAGGATGCTGCATAGGCGTTTTCTTTTTTTCCAATGGCAACAGGTGTTCTCCCTAATCTGTCCCTTGCAGCAAAAATCCCGTTTTCCGTAAGCAAAAGCATTGAACATGAGCCTTGAATGAGTTCTTGAGCATTTTCAATTCCCTCTTCAAAGGATCCTTTTTCACAAATTAACATTGCCGCTAATTCTGTCGGGTTTGTCACACCACTGCTGGTCTCGGAAAAATGCATTTTTTTTGCAAATTCTTCCCTGACCAGCTCCTCAACGTTGTTAATTTTTCCAACCGTAACAATTGCGAATGTTCCCAAATGGGAACCAATAATAAGCGGCTGGGAATCGTTGTCGCTAATAACTCCGATACCCTTGTCTCCCTGTAATTTCGGGAGGTCAGCCTCAAACTTGGACCGGAAATAGTCATTTTCAATGTTATGGATAGACCTTGTAAATCCTTCAGAATTTTTAACAGCCATGCCTCCCCGTTTTGTCCCAAGATGAGAATGATAATCGGTTCCGTAAAACAGATCATTGACACAATCCTCTTTTGAAACACTTCCAAATAAACCACCCATGACGGATAACCCCTCTTTCTGTCTTTTCAAATCGCAGCTTTATTTAATCAAATCCCAAAAGGGAATCTTTAATCAAAAAATATAATATCATCAATCTGCTAAGCCAACAACTAATTTGCAAATATCCGTATGTTTTTTTAGTAGCATCTGCTCGTCCCCACTGCCTTGCGGGCTGTGAAAACCTCTTTTTTTATAAGTTGATTATGAGAAATGCCGGCTAAATTGAAAATTGAGAGCTTTACCCAACTTGTTACATGCTACAACACAGTCTCCGCAGTTATTGCATTCTGTTTCTAATAAATTGCTTAAAGTTCTGGGATCAAGGCTAAGAGAACAGGCTTTTTGACATGGGTTATTATTTTTATTACTGATACATTTTTCGTTGTGGTAACCTACTTTAAGATGAAAGGGATTGAGAAGTTTGGCTATAACGAGGAGAAAAGATTGAGGACATATGTAACGGCACCATAGACGCTTGCGGGATATAAATTCTGTAAACAGAATTACAGCGACAAATAACACCGCAAAAGATACATGTTTTTGGATAAATAAGTATTGAAAAATCTGAGAATACCAGAAAGGCATGGAAACCTGGTTAATGATAGGTGTTGTGCAAAATAAGAAAAAAAATAATAATCCTGATGCTAAAATATATATCTTGATTTTAAATCCGCTATTTTGAAAATTTAATTTCTTAAAACTATCAGGTAAAACACGTTTAGCCAGTCCGTGGACTAATTCTGAAAGCAGGCCAAAAGGACAGATCCATGAACAAAATATAGTGCCAAAGCACATAGCTATGATTAGAACTATTCCGGTGCTCATCAAAAGTCTGGGCGGAAAGTATAGGTTTTTTAGAGTTATCTGAAGAACAGCAAGAGGATCTGTCAGATTCAGGGGGCCAATATGAATATTCAAGAAATTGCCCCAGATAAAGGTAAAACCTAATTGATTCAACAATGGGAGTATGATGAATGTTATTGCTACACTAATTTGTATAATGCGGCGATATGTCTTGATAGAGTGATGTTTCATATTATTAGCTAAAGTGATCGGTTCAAGGTTCAAGGTTCAATGGTTCAACTTGAAACTTGAAACTTGCAACTTGAAACTTGAAACCAGCAAAAACCTCTGACCTCTGACCTCCGGCCTCCGTTTCTTCTGTTTTTTCATTCAAAATTCGATGTTGGACGTTCGATGTTGGACGTTCATCTTTTAATCCGTTCGATGTTCATTTTTTTTCATTCTGTATAGTCTGAAGCGCCTCTCTGGCCAGTGCGCCCAAGGTTACCCTCGTGAGCCTCCTGTTCCGGTACAGCTCCATTTCGCTTGTGGAGTCAACGAGTTCTTCCAGGGCACTTTGGGCCTCTTTTGCCCTCAGTGATCCAAGGGTCCAGCAGATAAGCCCTTTTGATGCGTCCCCTTCCCCGGACAGGACTTGAAGCAGGTCGGGCACGGCTTTGGCCGTAAACTTGGGCCGTGCCTCGGAAAGCCTTCCCAGACCCCAGTATGCCATCTGCCGAAGCTGCGGGTGTTCTATGTAATTGTTACCGGAGCCGAAGCAGTCGGGGTTCTGGATGTAGGATATGAGTTGATTATGGAATCTTTTGGCCAGGCGTTCGCTTTGGGCCATGACCTCGCCCATGGATTCGGACATCCCCCACCCGGAATTAGAGGAATTTCTCTGCATGTTCCAAAGCAACCGGCGCATCACGGTCAGGGCGCCACTTATGTCTTGTTCCTCCATCCTGGGCACGACCACGCCAAAGGCCGTGACAGCGTGCCATTTGATTTCAGGCGGATGCAGCAGGAGGGAAAACAGGGGCCCGATTATTTTCCGGGACGGAATGTCAAGCAGGGACTCGAGTCCCTGCTCCCAGTCAGGTGCCTTAAGCACGGCCAGCACCTGCAGCTTGATCCTGCGAAAATCAGCCATGACGCCTCCTATGATGGATTTCCCGGGCCTCAATCAAAGCCATCGGGGTCGTGTCTTCATTCTTCACATTGTGCCGCAAATCTGTCAATAAAGATGTGACTATAATCCTCTCCATCAAGGTTTGCCCCCGGGCTCTAAAGATGCCACAAGCAGCCTTACATAATTCCAGAAGAACAGATGTTCATGAAAGGTCTGGAACCCGAAATCGCTGAGGATTTTTCTCCAGTCCCTTTTTATGAAATCAAATGCATGGGGGCATTCAATGATCTTGAAAGGAACACGTAGAAACAGGGGCATATCCTGCTGTGAGAATTCGTTATAATCTAAAATGAAGAATTTGCCCCCTGGTTTGAGATGATCAGTGACATTCTGAATGGTTTTTTCTCTTACCTGGTGAGGGAACCCATGTATAACAAATGAGATAAATGCCTTGTCAAAAGTTTCTGTAGGTTCAAACGGCTGGTCAATCCGCTGCTTAAGAAAAGAAACATTTGTTACTTCTTTGAAACGGGAACAAAATTGTTTTTCCATCTCATCAGAGATATCCATACCTAATAAGCTGCCCTTTTCAGAAAGGTATGATACCATCAGGCAAGCATTTCTTCCTGTACCACATCCCAGGTCAATAATCTTATCCTCTGGTCGTATATGCATCAGAGAAACCGCTTTTTTTATAAAATGAGCATAGCGGCCAAGGCTCATCAAATTCATGATAAAATCATAGTGTGCCGCGGTAAACCTTGTTAATTCAACCTTTGAATCTTTATACAATTTCCCCATAAAAGCTTCCTGTACAATTTCCTCGCAATCTCATAGCCCGACCCTAATCCTCTATTCTCGTGAATAGGGTAAATAGGGACGAATCTTTGCAAGTTTTTTGGTCCAATTCCATTGATAGATATAAGTTCTTCTTCGCTGGCTAAATTTTTAATCAAACACGATTGTTTTTGAACCGCAAACCAATATTTTGTTATCCAAATGAAGCCTCACGGCCTCCGCCAATACGATTCTTTCCAGATCTTTCCCCTTGAGCTTCATGTCCTCGACCGAATCCCGATGCGTTATTTTTATTACATCCTGTGCAATTATCGGCCCGTCATCTAATGTTTCTGTAACATAATGACTCGTAGCACCGATAATCTTGACTCCTCTCTGATAGGCCTGATCATATGGCTTGCCCCCAGCAAAGGCAGGTAAAAAAGAATGGTGTATATTTATAATCCGATTTGGATACTCATTCACAAAACGAGGGCTCAGTACCTGCATATATCGCGCAAGGACAATCAAGTCGATGTTGTATTTTTTCAACCTCTCTATCTCTTTTTCTTCCTGTTGAGCTTTGTTGTCAGGGGTTATGGGATAATGTAGATACGTCAAACCAAATTGTTCAGCCATCGGTTTCAAGTCAAGATGGTTGCTAATAACAAGGGGTGTTTCCATCTTAAATTCTACCATCTGGTGCCGCAGTATCAGATCATAAAAACAGTATATTTGTTTGGACACAAATATGGCAACTTTTGGAATATAATCGGAAAAATGAATATTCCATTTCATCTTGAATTTTTTTGCTAATGGTGAAAAGGCATTCCTAATTTCTTCGCGGGGGATCATAAAGCTATCGAGATCCCACTCAATTCTCATAAACAGTATGCTTTCCGATTCTGCCGTATGCTGCGCAGAATGGAGAATGTTACCGTTGTGCTGAAATATGAAATTCGATATTGAGGCAACAATTCCTTTTGCATCGGGACAGGAGAGTAATAAAATTGCCGTTGGTGACTCCATATGTCGTACTCCTTCGCATAATTTTCATACCTTAATCTCATTTACAACGGCTAAGCCAGCATGTCAAACTGACAAGTCCTGATTTTTTTCTTACCGATCCCTCATACCATGTTTGACCACAGGGCGTGAATCCTATCGAGAAGAAACCTTTTTTCCATTTTTATCCTGGAAGCCGAGCACTAACCGTGGGAACCTGGTCGTGTAACTTCACATGCCCATGGTGTCAGAACTGGGAGCTGAGCAAATCATATCCTGACGCAAAGAGAGGCACCTATACTAGCCCTTCAGAATTTGTGAAGCTGATGAAACGATATGACTGCAAAGGAAGCAGCATCTCCTTTAATGAGCCGACCCTTCTTCTGGAATATGCCCTGGATGTCTTCGATCTGACAAGAGATGCGGGCTATTACAATACCTACGTCACGAACGGCTATATGAGCGAAGGGGCCTTGAAGCTGTTGGCCGAACATGGTCTTAACGCCATGAACATAGATGTCAAAGGGAACAAAAGGGCCGTTCAGAGGTATTGTGGTGCCGATGTCGACAAGGTCTGGAGAAATGCGGTGCAGGCTAAAAGATGGGGTGTTCACATAGAGATGACGACCTTAGTCATTCCCAGCGTAAATGATAATCATGCCTGTTTGAGAGGTATAGCAAAAAGGATCAAGAATGAACTCGGCAAGGATACGCCATGGCATCTATCGGCCTATTATCCGGCATACCGATTTGAGTCGCCGCCAACCCCTGTAACTACCCTGGAACAAGGAAGGGATATGGGGGTAGCCGAGGGCTTAAGCTATGTCTATGTGGGCAACTACATCAAAGGATAGCTGGCCCTACAAAGTCTTCTGCCAGCGTCTCATCGGCTTTCTTCTCCCAGGTATCCACATTCTCTAAGATATGTGCGAATCTCGCTGTCCACCTTCTTTTCTAAAGATCGTTGTAACCTGGAAAGAGAAAGGGGACGTAATGTTGTCAGTTTTGCAGGTTTCAGTTTGAGGTTCCATGGGTCCGCTACAACGCTCAATTGCTCTATCTTCCACTTTCTTGCCATCATGAACCTGCCCTAAAAGGATTACTTAGAAACTGTAGAACTAGTGTCATGTCAAACTTGTAATGTCGTATAGCTTGTGATATAATTTTTTTATAGGAGGGTTGGGAATGAAGAAATATATCCTGACACTTACTGCTAATGAACGGGAAATGCTTGGTGGGCTCACCTCCAAGGGTAAGCACAGATCCCCAAAAATTATCAATGCGTTAATATTGCTTGGATGTGATGAAATCAAACCTTGGCTCCGTAAAGGATGGGTGATTCCGCCAGAACAAAACGGCAGTTTTGTGGCAAACATGGAAATGGTACTGGATGTTTACAAACGCCCATTCGATTCCGGGTTCCCTGTGGTATGCATGGACGAATCCCCAAAGCAGTTGATCGGGGAGACAAAGACTCCCATTCTGGCATCACCAGGGCAGCCGGCTAAATATGATTATGAATACAAGCGTTGCGGTGTGTGTAATATTTTCATGGCCTGCGAACCCTTGGCCGGAAAACGTATGGTTAAGATTACCGAAAGAAAAACAAAGAGGGACTGGGCTTATTTCTTGGAAGATATTGCCGCACAGTATAAAAGTGCTGAGAAAATCACACTGGTGATGGACAATCTGAACACGCACACACCCCTTCCTTGAAAGGCAAATTCCTTAATTCCAAATATCCTCTTTTGTGTATTTTAGCGTGTAACTTGTGAGCTAACATTTTTTCTCCTGTAAATCGTTAAGTAATTTTACATTTTTTCTACGATTTCGTATGCTTTTTCAAGCGCCTGATCCAGTTTTTCAGGCATGGAGCCGCCGGCCTGTGCCATATCGGGCCTTCCGCCCCCGCCCCCGCCTACTATGGCTGAAACCTGCTTTATGATGGTTCCGGCGTTAAAACGATTCGTAAGATCCTTTGTTACAACCACGATAAGCAGGACCTTGGGACCTGCGACACTGCCAAGCACAACAATTCCGGATTTTATTTTTTCCTTCAACCTGTCGGCCAGCTCTCTGAGAGCCGCGGGTTTGTCCACAGCGACTTTTTTTGCCAGGATTTTTACGCCGCTTATAGAGCGAATATCTTCTTCAGTCCCTCCTGCCTTTGTTGCTGCAATTTTTGCTTTAAGTTTTTCTATTTCCTTTTCAGCGGACTTATGCTCGCTAATTATTTTGTCAATTCTCTTTGGAATATCTTCCGGTCTTTCCTTTATCAGACGGGCTGTTTCCTGAACTATTCCCAAAGTTTTTTGAGTATATTCCAGAGCGGCCTGGCCTGTTAAGGCCTCTATTCTCCTTATTCCTGATGCAACGCTGGATTCTCCGCTTATCTTGAAAAGGCCTATATTGCCGGTGCGGCCCGTGTGTGTTCCCCCGCAAAGCTCCTTGCTGTACGAATCAACCGACACTACTCTGACCCTGTCGCCGTATTTTTCTTCAAACAGGGCTGTGGCGCCTGATTTAAACGCATCTTCAGCATCCATCTCTTTTGTTTCAACCAAAACATTTTCGCGTATCCGATTGTTTACAATGGTTTCAATTCTATTTAATATTTCATGATCAACCTGAGAAAAATGGGTAAAATCAAAGCGGAGCCTGTCCGGCGATACCAATGAACCTGCCTGTTTTACATGATCGCCCAGCGCTTTGCGCAATGCAAAATGAAGTATATGGGTGGCAGTATGGCTACAGGCAATTGCCTCACGACGCGTTTTTTCAACGACAAGGGTTACATTATCCCCCTTTTTAATGCTTCCTGAAACTATTTTACCTTTGTGAATTATTAGTCCTGTCGGGTCTTTAATTGTATCAAAGATAGTGATATCAAGCGCCTGGTTATGATTTTGTCCGCTTATCCTTCCTTTGTCTCCAACCTGTCCGCCTGCCTGGCCATAAAAGGGGGTTGTTTCAGTCACAACCTCAATCTCACTTCCGGCTGCAGCCTCCTGGACTTCGTTGCCTTCAACCACTATAACAAGAACCTTTGAGCTGCTTGACAGGCTTTCGTAGCCGACAAACTGCGATTTTATCCCTTTAGCCGCAAGCTTTTTATAGGCATCGCCGATATCTGAAAAGGAAGCCACAGCCCTGGATCTGGTTCGCTGTCCTTCCATGGCCTCGTTAAAACCGGTCATATCCAGGGTCATGTTTTCATCACTTACCACATCCCTGACGATATCGACCGGGAATCCATAAGTGTCGTATAGTTTAAATATTACATGACCAGGCATCTGGTTTTGATTTTTTGCTTTCATATCTGCAAGTGTTTCGTTTAAGAGTTTAAGACCGCTATCCAGGGTTTCTGAAAATCTGACCTCCTCATTTTTTATTACATTTGTGATAAAAGCAGCGGCATTTGAAAGTTCGGGATAGGCCGGTTCCATGATATTAAACACCTTGTTTGCTGTTTTATGAAGAAACGGCTTTGAAAGCCCTATATTGCGGCCGTAACGTATTGCTCTGCGTATGATTCGGCGAAGAACATATCCTCTTCCTTCATTAGACGGGAGTATTCCGTCACCTATAAGAAATGCGGCAGCCCTGGTGTGGTCGGCAATTATCTTCATGGCTATGTCGTTTTGCAAAGAATTGCCTAACCTCTTTTCTGAAAGGGTTTCTACCATGGTAATGATCGGACGGATAAGATCAATATCAAAGTTTGTGGGCACATTCTGCACAAGAGAGGCTATCCGTTCAAGGCCCATTCCTGTATCAATGCTGGGTTTTGGAAGAGGGGTCATCTTTCCTGAGACGTCGCGGTTAGACTGCATAAAAACAAGGTTCCAGATTTCAAGGAACCTGTTGCATTCGCATCCCACCTTGCAATCAGGCTTGCCGCAACCAAACTCCTCTCCTCTGTCGATGAGTATTTCGCTGCATGGGCCGCATGGGCCTGTATCTCCCATTGACCAGAAATTATCCTTTTCTCCAAAGCGCACAATCCGGTCTTCTGATACACCAATTTTATTGCGCCATATATCGTATGCTTCATCGTCATCAAGATAGATTGAAACCCATAGTCTGTCCGTCGGCAGGCCATACCCGTTCACAAGCAGATCCCATGCAAACTCAATCCCTTTTTCCTTGAAATAATCGCCAAAGGAAAAGTTTCCAAGCATCTCGAAAAAGGTATGGTGTCTGGCAGTATAGCCCACATTTTCCAGGTCATTATGTTTTCCCCCGGCCCTGACACATTTCTGGGATGTTGCTGCCCTGACATAGTCTCTTTTTTCTTCTCCAAGAAATATGCGTTTAAACTGGACCATGCCGGCATTTGTAAACAGCAAGGTTGGATCATCTGAAGGCACAAGGGAAGAACTTCTTATAATCCGGTGATTGTGCTTTTTGAAATATTCAAGGAATTGGCTGCGTATTTCGTTGCCTGTCATTTTCATAAGTTACTCGTTGCTCGTTGCTGCTTACTGCCTACTGCTTACCGACTTCCGACTTCTGACCTCCGACTTCCGACCTCTGATCTCTGATCTCTGACTTCCGACCTTTGACCTCTGTTTCTTTGCTTTCTTCCGCTTTTTTAGAGAGCCCCAGTTTTTCTCTAACTTTTTTCAAAGCGGAACTATAAATATCCGGATTTTCCTTAAAGAATTTTTTTACATTTTCACGGCCCTGGCCTATCCGCTCTCCATCATATGAATACCATGCCCCGCTTTTGTCAATTACACCTGCTTCAACGCCTGCGTCGAGAAGGTCGCCTGTTTTTGATATGCCGTCACCATACATGATATCAAATTCAGCGTCCTTGAAAGGAGGCGCTATCTTGTTTTTTACAACGCGCACCCTTGTGCGGTTTCCCACAATATCCTGGCCGTCTTTTATAGCCCCGATGCGTCTGATATCGAGCCTTACAGATGAATAAAACTTGAGGGCATTCCCACCGGTAGTTGTTTCGGGATTGCCGAATACCACACCTATTTTCATGCGTATCTGGTTGATAAAAATAACCGATGTCATGGTTTTGCTTATTGAAGCGGTCAGCTTTCTAAGCGCCTGCGACATGAGCCTGGCCTGAAGCCCCATGTGAGAATCACCCATCTCCCCTTCAATTTCCGCTCTGGGAACAAGCGCTGCAACCGAGTCTATAACTATGATATCTATTGCTCCGCTTCTAACCAGCATATCGGTTATTTCAAGCGCCTGTTCACCTGTATCAGGCTGTGCAAGCAAAAGCTCGTCACAATTCACGCCAAGCTTCTTTGCATAGCCGACATCAAGGGCATGCTCAGCATCTATAAATGCGGCAATGCCGCCCTGTTTCTGAGCCTCTGAAATAACATGAAGGGTTAAAGTTGTTTTGCCGGATGATTCCGGGCCAAAAACCTCTGTGACCCTGCCCCTTGGCAATCCTCCTACGCCCAGCGCTTTATCAAGCGCGAGAGAGCCGGTCGATATTACCGGAACATCAACGATCGGCTGGCTGCCTAACTTCATAATAGAACCTTTGCCGAACTGACGTTCAATCTGAGCCATGGCGGTTTCTGCAGCTTTTTCTTTGTCCGGTGAAATGCTCATGATATCCTCCCCAAAAATATTTTTACTGTTGTATTTTTAAAAAGCTGAAATGTTGCTTTAGATGGTTAAGTAAAAAGGTTCATATACAAGGCGTAGCATTTTTTCAGGGCCGAAGGCATACATATAGTATGTCGAGGGTCTGAAAAAATGCTACAACGCAGTAGATGGGACTTTTTACGACGCCATCTTATTTTAATGATACGCTGATTAGCTTCGTGTAAACAGCGCCGGTCGATTTCAGATCGCTTTTAAACAGAATAATATTATCTGCAATAAATGGCTCTGATTCAAGTTCTCCATATTTTTTTATTGCATTAATAAGTTTTGCCTGGTTGATCCGCCCTTTTACACGAGCCAGCGTTAGATGACCTTTAAACGGCCTGTTCTCTTTTGGAAAACCGATTTCCTCTAATTTATCGTCAAGACTCTTTTGCAGTTGGATAAGCATGTCAATTTGCCCTTTGATGCCGATCCATAAGACACGGGGACGGTTAATGCCGGGAAAGGCGCCGATCCCTTTTGCAGCGAGAGATATCGGAGCATAATCTGCGGTGGATTTAAATATTGCTGCGCCGACCTTTTGAGTGTCGTCTTCATTGATGTTGCCTAAAAATTTCAGCGTAAGGTGGATCTTTTCTGGTTGGACCCACCGTGCATTAAATCCATTAGACTTTAGATCTTCCTGAATATCCCTGATAAAGGATCTTATTTTTTCCGGCAGTTCAAAACCTATGAAAGTGCGTATGATGTCAGGCATTTGGAAGAGTAAACTGCGGTTCGCCAAGTATAAATTTGCCTTGTAAAACCCAATTCTTCAATATTTCAGCGATCTCACGAGCCTTTACAATGCTTGAAATAGGCACGGTTGGGACAGTTTCCCCCTGAAATTTTATATGGCCGCTTTTAAGTTCGGCATAATTAGCCTGGCCGTAGCTTTTTGCAATACCGTTTGGATAATCATGCCCATAATCGACTATCTGGGTAAAAATTTCCTCGTCAGATATTGCAGTGTATTGCACAATTTCCTCGTTTAATATCGGGATCGGAATACCCAGGCCTACGGCCAGCGAACATCCATAACCCTGAAGACTAACGCCAACCAGCCAGTTCGGACTCATGGTTTTCATGTCTCCCATGACCCACAATGTTCCGGCAGGTGTGACAGGAACACCCCTTTTAGTTCTCTTTACAGAAGGGTTGTGCTGGGTTCCGTGCCATGTGACATACCCGGTGCCGCCGCCTAAAAAAATCCTGGTTCCAAGTCCGATAGTTTTGTAATAAGGATCATTAAAAAGAGGGCTTAATTGTCCTGCAGAGCAGTAGTTTACATTGCCCGCTTTTGGTTTAAGAGTGCCCATATAAGTATAAACAGTTTTGTTGGTAAGATTTACGGCACAGTTATAATTCTGAGACCCGTTTCTTGGGTTGCAAAGTGTTGCGCTGGGAAGGGTGCGCAGAGTTATTTCCTTTTCTATCATTCTGTTTGGATAGCATGCTGTTCCATAAGATGTTGCTTTTAAATATATCTTCTTTTTTGCAACCAGATCCTGGATTACATGGCCCCCACCATATCTGAATTCACCGGGATATACCTTGTTTAACGGGTCATCCTCGCACGGCTCTGCAGCTCCGAGGTAGCAGTCTACGGCAGCAATTCCCGCATATGCCGGCACTTTGTTCAGCCAGACTTTGGAAGCCTTAATTCCCGGGACAGAATGCCCGAAATTAATAAAGGCTCCTGAGGAACACATAGGGGAAAAGGTTCCTGTGGTCACCACGTCAACATGTCTTGCAGCTTCAACCGGGCCTTCATCCTTGACAATATCGATGATTTCCTCGGCTGTAACCACAACTACTTTACCGGATCTGATTTTTTCATTGATTTCCTGATAGGTCTTGTTGACTTTATATTTTTTCATTACTGATAATTCTCTTAAAATTCATAATCCATAATTTAGGAATTGCGAATTTAGGAATTTAGGAATTGAAGGTATTCTACTGATTTTAATCCCTCAATCCCTCAATCCCTCAATTCCTCAATTCCTCAATCCCTCAATTCCTCAATCCCTTAATTCCTCAATCCCTTAATTCCTCAATCATATCCCTTCACTGTTACCTCGATTTTACGTCATTGATCTTACCTGTAATATTGTTTTTTATCCAGGTTGCATCCCACCATTCAACCGGATTGGCGAATGTATTATGTATTAGAATGCCAAAATGGAGATGGTCGCCACCGGCAAGACCCGTTATTCCGGTGCGGCCAATGATTTCTCCTTTTGCCACCATCTGTCCTTTCTGTACATCAAAACCGCTTAAATGGGAATACATGCTATGCAATCCAAAACCATGGTCAATTATCACTGTTTTTCCATAAATGCCCAGGGAGTTCACAAATGCAACCTTTCCGTTGTTTGCCGCCGGAATCGGCGAATGCGCAACAGACGCCAGATCTACGCCCAGGTGTACCTGATGGTCGATTATTTGTCCTTTGTATTTGTATTCTCGCTGATCAGCAAAGCCGGCTTTATTCGCTGATCCCGGGAGCCGTATAAATGCCCCCTTCCAGTATAAAGCGGCATCTGTTTTTCCCCCGAGTTTCGTTACCTCTCTGTAATTGGTTTTGCGAAGATCACGGTTTACCTTAAGGAACTTGTCCAGCATGGCTGTTTTGGAATCGCCAGGCACGTCAATATCAAATTCAGGCATTTTCCAGTTTAGAAACAGGTCTGAAATATTAAGTATATCTTTTTTGAAGGTTTTCTTTTTTATATAATAAGAAATGCCGGCTCTTTTAATGTTGCCTGCCTGGTCGCTTGCTTTAACAAAGATTTCGGTTTTTGGCCCCTGGTCATAACTGAGTGCAAAAAAGGTCATGAAGATATCATGGTCTTTAAAATATCCTGAATAGCCCGGGAAGAAATTTTCTCCAACACATATTCCGCTTTTTGGGCATGGCTCTGACAGCCTGTATATGGCAAGGGCTGCCCCGCCCTGGCTTATATTGTGGGTCCTGCTCAAAATATCTATCTCAGGCGCCAGGGTGTCGATCGTTACATTTTTTTCAATATATGTTTTATTGCCGTGCCACCATCCGCGCCAGGAAAGGTCCCGCGCAACAATACGCAGAATTGCCTTGCCATCGCTAACCCCTATTTTCCCTGGCTCTATCTTGATTTTGAAGGTCTCTTTATGAATTTTCCTGTCCTTATACTCTGGTGACTGAAAGTCCTTATCAAGCAGCACAACCTCTTTGCCATCTTTATAAAGACCGATCCATATCATTCGCATACCGCTTTTAGTATCAGACACCGAGATGGAAAGCTCTTGAGATGCTTTTATTGACAAAGAGGGGAGTTCCAGGGTGACAGACGGTTTTTCGCTCTCAAATCGGGTTGACAAAAACCACGCTATCGGAACAATCAATATAAAACAGATTAGAGCGACAAGCTGATATTTTGTGTATTTTATCTTAGTTTTCAATGGGTTGCATCCTGTCTTTAATTTTAGTGTAATAATAAAATATAACAGCTAAAATGGCTATAATCAAGGCAAAGTTTTCGTTTCTTGACTTTTAACCATCCGTAAGGTAATTTTTTTATTATGAATAATATTGTCAAAACAGGTAATATATCAATCGGGCAGGGAGCGCCCCTTGTGCTTATTTCAGGTCCATGTGTGATAGAGGATTATGAAACCAGTTTTGAAATAGCTTCATTTCTCAAAGAACTTACGCAAGAATTGGACATTCCATTTATATTCAAGGCGTCCTATGATAAGGCTAACCGCACATCAATAAATTCTTTCAGAGGCCCGGGGCTGGTTGATGGGCTTAAAATTCTCGGGCAAATAAAGTCGGAATTAGGCATAAAGATACTTTCAGATGTTCACAGAATAGCTGAAGTGGAAAGAGCTGCACAGGTGCTGGATATAATACAGATTCCTGCTTTTTTGTGCAGGCAGACCGATTTTATTTTAGAGGTTGCCGGGACCGGAAAGCTGATAAATATTAAGAAAGGACAATTTCTTGCTCCCTGGGATGTTATCAATATTGTTAAAAAGATAACCTCTGCAGGAAACAAACGGATCATGATCACGGAACGGGGCACAATGTTCGGCTATAACAATCTAATTGTAGATTTTCGAGGCATAAAGATAATGCAGGATACAGGCTGGCCAATAATATTTGATGCCACTCACAGCATCCAGCTTCCAGGAGGGGCTGGTGCAAGCTCCGGAGGGCAGCGGGAATTTGCGCCTATCCTTGCAAGGGCCGCGGTTGCCGCAGGCGCAGATGGAATATTTATGGAGGTTCATAAAGATCCGGACAAGGCGCTTTGTGACGGGCCTAATTCGTTAAAACTCGATGATCTTTATGAGCTTCTTTCGCAACTCGTGGCAATTAGAGGTGTATTGCCAGGGAGGGGTCAGGGATAGACAGCAAAGGGATGATGGTTGTTGACAAATTAAAAAGGGTAAAACTTCTTCTTCTTGATGTAGACGGGGTCCTTACCGATGGCAGTATAATTTATAATGACAATGCCGAGGAGACCAAGGTCTTTAATGTGAAAGACGGGCTCGGGATAAGGCTTCTCATCGAAGCAGGAATAGATGTAAGTGTCGTGACAGGGAGAACTTCAAAGGCTCTTTTGCACAGGTGTAAAAATCTTGGCATTTCATATATATTCGACGGAGTCGGCGATAAGGCCGCTGTTATGGATTCTGTTATTACGCGGACA
>JAPVVG010000164.1 GCA_028571455.1 Desulfobacteraceae bacterium
TGTAAAATCGTCTATTCTATATTTATATAATCAGAGTTAAATACTTCCCTTTTTTTCATCAAAGTCCAGGCGATCACCAGCATTTTTACAGCCAGCTTAACGCGCATCTTTGTTTTAATCCCACGCTCACGTTCTCTTCCACGAGGGGACTTGCGGGACGTCCATAAAAAAGTAAATAACTATCTTTTAAGCATGGGAAAGGTTGCAGTACATCAGTTTATAAGTTGACGTGGCAATTGAACTGAAGAACGTAGTTGACCCCAGTTAAATAAAAGCAAACATGATTTCACGGAGCCCCGATAGCGGGATCTACGCTATGCTCCGACAGGCTATGTTGAATAATTGTAAGGATAAATGGCGTAAAGGTCGGGGAATCTATGGGACGTTCCTCAGTTTATAAGTTTATATCGTCAAGAAGTAAATATTGATTTTCTTTTGCAATTTTCTTCTTATCTTTACACAAACTCCGAAAGAAACAGGTGGGCTGAACATATCCTGATACCTTCCTTTGTGATCAGATCAATATCATCCTCAAGTGATACCTGTGTGGCCTGCACGGAAGGGAAGCGAGTCTTCAAGTAGTTGAGCGGCCGGCTGATATCCCTGCCGGACTTCTTTTTGCATTCCACAAAATGGAGAGGATTTCCATCTTCAACAATCACGAAATCCACCTCTCGTCTGTCCACGTCTCTGAAATATCGAAGCTCTATGTCCCGTCCTTCAGTATCCTGGAGAAAGAAACACCATTTCAAAAGATGAGAGGCAACGAGGTTTTCAAATCGTTTTCCCGTATCCTTGACCACTGTCCAGTCAAGATGGTACTGCTTTGCCTCCTTTTTGACCGTTCTTATCCCGGGCGCTCCAAACGGATATATCCGAAAAATCATATAGAGATTTTCGAGCATGCCGATCCACCGCGAAACGGATTGATGTGAAACCTGCAAGTCTTCTCTCAGCGCATTAATTGAGAGCGGAAAACCAACAAGTTCAGGAAGACGCAGCACCATCTTTTCAATAATGCCCAGATCCCGAACGTTCTCAAGATCAGCCAGTTCTTCCCTGACAATTCGTGAGCGGTATTCTCTGCTCCATCGCTTACTCTGTGTTTCCGACTGCAGCATGAACGGTTCGGGAAATCCGCCATAAACCATAAGATCCCGTACCGTTGATGGCGCCGGCATGTTCAGTTCGGCATATGTCAGCGGGAAAAGCCGGAAAAAATGATATCGCCCCTGAAGGGAATCGCCGCCATGACGGCATGGTTTTATAGTTGATTTGGCGAAAGCCAAGAAAGATGTACTTATCAAAACATAATAAAGCTATAAAAAATGCTTGCAAACGACATAATCCCCTGCTATATAGATAAGACTCTATAAATTTAGCAGGGTTATTTTATGGATATAACAACATTTAACCTCTCAAATCCCTGGCGAACAGGCCGAGACTGGGATGTCCCAGGCATTGAGAGAACTGTCACCGGAGAATTAGTAAAGTGGCTTGATGAGCCTGAGATTTTGATTCTTTCCGGCACACGGCAGGTTGGAAAAACCAGCATCCTTTATCAGTTGATTGATTGGCTGATACGATCCGGCCGGGCTGGGTCTGATAGCATTTACTATTTTAATCTTGATCTTGCCGGAATTTCGGAATTTCTGGAAGACCAGGGGCGTCTTCTGCGCTTTCTGGATGTAAATAAAGGGCGGAAAATTTTTGTATTTATTGATGAAGTACAACGTCTTCCTGATCCGGGTATATTTATCAAGGGACTTCATGACCTGCGTCTTCCAATAAAATTCATCCTAACCGGCTCGTCATCACTGGATATCCGCACAAGAACACATGAAGCTCTGACAGGGCGCAAGCAGATCTTCCATATAGAAGCGCTTTCATTTTCTGAATATGTGAAGACTGTGCCGGCTTTATCTTCACTGCCTGCTCTTGATCCTCGAAATTATAGTATCTACATAGGCGCTCTGAATGATGCCCTGCTTGACTACGGGCTATACGGAGGTTACCCCGTGCCGGTTTTGACAGATGATCCTGAAAAAAAAGCATTAAGACTCAATGAGATATTTTCCAGTTATCTTGAAAAGGATATCGCCGGATTCCTGAAGGTAGAGAATATCCCTGCATTTCGAAAGCTGGCAACCTTATTGTCGGTACAGCAGGGCGGACTTGTTAATATACAGGAACTGGCTTCCACGCTTGGCCTCAACCGTGGGACTATCACAAGATACATATATTACCTGGAGGAAACCTTTGTTATAAAACGTTTGACGCCTTTTTTTTCAAATCCCAGAACAGAATTAAGCAAGATGCCCAAGATCTATTTTGCCGACGCGGGCATGCGCAATCTTGCCATGGGGAGTTTTAGTAATTTGCATACACGTTCCGACACCGGTCAGATCATAGAAGGAATTGTTGCTTCTCATCTTTTCAGGAACCGCCTTATGTCTCACAAAATTAACTACTGGAGGACCAAGTCAGGAGCTGAAGTCGATTTCATAATATCAGACGTCAAACCGGTTCAAAGCATAGAAGTAAAATCCGGTATTCTGAAACAGATAACCATCAGCCGGGGGTATCGTTCATTTCTTTCCAAATATGCCCCCCCAAAAGCAATTCTTTTAAACAAAGCAATATGGTCTGAAACGGAAATAGCTGGACACACAGTAGAGGCGATCCCGACTGCTGTATTCCTGTTGAAGGCGTCAGAGAGTAAGAGCTTGGGTAACAGTTCACGGTTAACGGTTGATTAAAACATAAAAGCAATCAGTCGTTGCATAGTTCATTGAAAAAGCCGTAAACCGTGTACTGAGAACCGTGAACGATTACTAATATATATAGAAAAGGAGAGCTTTGAATAAGATGACTGAAGTTGATATCATCATATCCGGCGGGCTGGTGCTTACGATGGATAATAAAGGAACTTTGATTGAAAACGGAGCTGTTGCAATTGAGGGTGAAAAAATCATTGCTGTTGGCAAATCCAAGGAAATAGAGGCGACTTATATTGCCAAAGAGATAATTGACGCAAAACATCATATTATCATGCCAGGGCTTATTAACTGCCACACCCATGCTGCAATGACCTGCTTCAGGGGAATAGCGGACGACATTGAGCTGATGGACTGGTTAAACAATTATATATTTCCTGCTGAGGCTAAAAATGTGAATACAGAACTGGCCTTTTGGGGAAGTCTGCTGGCATGCGCAGAAATGATTAAATCAGGAACAACGACATTTTGTGACATGTACATTTTTGAAGATGAAACAGCAAAGGCTGCAAAAGAGGCCGGCATGCGATGCCTTCTTGGAGAGGTTCTTTTTGATTTTCCATCTCCCAATATTAAAACACCTGCCCAAGGTCTGGAATATACCAGAATGCTCATTGAAAAATGGGCGGATGATCCGCTGGTCAACATCATGGTAGAACCACACTCGTTATACACATGCTCTCCTTCCCTTCTTATAAATGCCAAGGCTTTGGCTGACCAGTACAACATCCCGGTTGCGACCCATTTTCTGGAAAACAAAGAAGAGGCAAAACAGTTAAGAAAAAAGTTCGGCAAAAGGGCAACCAATTTCCTGAAAGATATCAATTATCTTGATGAGCGATTTTTTGCCTTTCACTGCGTCTGCATGGATGAAGAGGATATAAAAATCTTTGCAGACAGCGGATGTAAGGTCGTTCATAATCCTGAAAGCAATATGAAGCTTGCCTCTGGTGTTGCTCCTATATCCAGCATGTTAGACCATGGCATTGTCGTGGGGCTTGGAACCGACGGGTGTGCCAGCAATAATAACCTCGACATGTTACAAGAGATGGACACGGCCGCCAAGCTTGAGAAGGTTGAACGCCTTGATCCAACAGTCATGTCTGCGCATACTGTTACACATATGGCGACCTGTAACGGCGCCCGGGTCCTTGGAATGGAAAACCTTGCAGGTTCTCTAAAAGCCGGGATGAAGGCGGATATCATTGCCGTAGATTTGAACAAACCCCACCTTACCCCGATGTATAATCCTTATTCTCATCTTGTTTATGCGGTTAACGGGTCTGATGTATCCACAGTTATTATAAACGGAAAAACTGTTATGAAAGACAGGCAACTTTTAACGATTAATGAATCTGAAGTTATGAAAAGGGTGAAAAAGATTGCTCTTGGGATCAAAAAAAGCCTCGGTATCGGTTGATTGGCGCTTGATAAAAATAAAAAGGGCATTCCCCCATAATTCGATGGAATACCCTTGTTGTTGCGGTTCAAGATGTCTTGCTTTTCAACAATTCATGATATGCCTCTGACAATTTAACAAATTTTTCCTTTTCTCCCCCTTTATCGGGATGCAGCTTCTGAGCCATACGTCGATATAGCCTGGTAAGAGCCTGCCTGCTCATTTTTCTCAGAGCATCCTTTTTTAAGCCAAATATTGTGCTTGCCTCATCCAGAGTCACCGAACTTTGTTTACGGGAAGGAACATAACCCCTTTTGCTGTTTATGTAGTCACGGATATAGTCCTCCAAAAAAGAGCTCCTGCCATATTCACTATCAAAGAACATAATAACATACCTGATCAGATATTCGTGCAGGTTCCCCTCTGTATCCATTCCGCTCCAGAAATCACTGTCACTGTTTAGCCGGCATATTTCTTCGAGGAAATATTGATCAACCTTATTTTGATTCAGGCCATGAGGCATTGATTTTGCTATCAACTCAGTAAAATATTTCTGCAGATCAAAAATTACATAAACATATGCCTTGAATTCTGATCTATCAAGATCTCTTTCCATTTCTATAAAGTATTGTTCGAGTTCATCCCTTGATTTGCTTAAGAGCTTATTAAACATTTTAGGGGTCACACGTCCAATTCTTTCCTGGTCTATCTGGCCAAACCTTAAATAATGAACCCGGCGCTTATCAAATATGTGAAACTCATGTTGCTGATTTTCCTCTTTTTCTTTGCTGGTTCTTTTTCTTCTTGAGGTTCCACCCAGGTGACGATACGGCTCCAGCGCCACCCTGATTTCAGGCTTTAGGAAACACCAGAAAATATCGTCAAGATCATGAACAGAATAATTTTGGCTTAAAGTCCGGAGTCTGTCATCAACTGTTTCATCAATATAGAATGCAGTTCCTCCCGGATAAATAATATATTGGGCCGGGTCTATCCCTAAGTCAAACAGGTCGCGGCTCCGCAGGCAGGTCCCATCGTGATAGGATTCCCTGATAAAATAGTGAGTTTCACCTTTGATCGTTTTTAAAGCCAGATACAAGTCGTTTCATCTCCAAGGCAATATTAATACCCTAATTGAGCTTTGGCTCAATTATAATAATACATTAACAGATTACATCTAATTATGCAAAATCAAACAGAACGGTAATTGTAACTGGGCAATTATTTTGCTATGATAATTTTATGAGAACAGGCATTAAACAATCTAATTGTATCCGATGCGGAACCTGTTGCAAAAAAGGGGGACCCTCTTTTCACCTTGAAGATAAGAGACTGATTGAAAAGGGTATTATTTTATCAAAATATATTTATACTATCAGAGAGGGCGAACCTGTTTTTGATAATGTTCAAGGCCGGTTTCAGATCGCAACCACCGATATAATAAAGATAAAAGGAAAGAAAGATTCATGGACGTGCATCTTTTTCGACGAAGATAGCAATAACTGCAAAATATATAAAAACAGGCCGATTGAATGCAGAGCCCTTAAGTGCTGGGATACCGAAGAATTAGAAAGGATCTATTCAAAAAACCGGCTGACCCGTAAAGATCTATTATCAAAAATGAAGGGGCTGTGGGATCTGGTCGAAGATCATCAGGCCCGATGCTCATATAAAAAGATCAAGGGTTTTGTAAAGGAATTAGATACTGATAAAAGAAATAAAGCCATTGAAGGCATATTAGATATTATCCAATATGACATCCACCTGCGCCCTTTGCTTGCTGAAAAGGCAGGAGTCAATCCTGATATGATTGATTTTCTGTTTGGCCGTCCTTTAACTGAAACAATCAAAATGTATGACCTGCAGGTAAAACACAAAGGCGACAGGTATTATCTTAAACCATTTTCGGAAGACCGTTTTGATCCCATCCTCTAAGATTGTAGTAATCTTTCAGCATGGCCTTGAGCTCATCTTTAGTTATGTTGCTTTGGGTTTTATGAAACTTTTTGTATAAACGCTCAGGAAGATTGTCATCCTCCGGCCTCAGGCCTTCACGAATATTAAAACAACGAATCAGGTCCGTTATTTTTGCAGCTCTTTTCTGAAGAACCTCTTTGCTTTCCTTTAAGCCGGTTGTAATTTGAATGAGTTGGCTCAGCCCTTCCCATGAACACTGGTCTTTGTAAAACCGGCACAGTATCAAGGTGTCCATGAGGGTCAGGCGATCTTCAAAATCAACAAATAGCTTTGCTTTGTCTTTAATAATATCAGGATCGATCAAGCCGGTTAATTCCGGATTATGGAAGTTTGCCCTTAAATGGCATGCTCCTCTTTCAGATACCGCAAATGCAAGGCCGCTTCCCTTAAGGACCCTTGGATCGTATCCTGGCGGTTCGAGGCCCTTAACATGAACTGCCAAATCTTCCAGGTTCCATTCTTTTGCGGCGTATCTAATCCCCCTTGCAAGAATATCCCCAATCCCTTCTCTGTTTGCGATCATTTTAAGCAAACCGGCAATACTATCCACGTCACCATAATCTATATGAAAATCTATCCTCTTCCTTTTTGCTGCTTCGATTGTAAATCCGCAAAGATTGCCTGCTGTTATTGTGTCTATACCAAGCCTGTCGCAGATATCGTTTAAATAAGCGATTTCCTCAATGCTATCAATCAGGCAAAGGCCGCCAAAGGCATAGATAGTCTCGTATTCAGGTCCTTCGATCTTAAGCCCTGCATGGCGGCCGCTGACAACTGTGGTCATCCTTCCGCATGAAATAAAACATTTGGGGCAGGCATGAGGTTTAACGCTGCAGCGCTCATGCAGCGCCTGTGCGCTGATATTTTCCCATCTGTCAAAAAAGCTTTCAGCCCAGTATCTTGTTGGAAATGCTTCGGCTAAATTAGCAGTCCTAACCATGACTGGAGTTCCCCAGGATTTGAAAGCCAGAACCGATGGATTATCCCTTGCTTTTTCCGCAACCTGCTTTGAAAAGATTTTGATATTCTCTTTATCAAAAAGCAAACGCCTTTTATCACCTTTAAAAACTATGGCCTTGAGATTTTTTGATCCCATGACCGTTCCCACTCCGGTCCTTCCGGCAGAACGCCAGTAGTCGTTTTCGATAACGGCAAAGCAAACGAGCTTTTCCCCGGCAGGACCTATTACTACTGAACCAGCCTTCTTTGTTTTCCTGCCTGTAATTCCAAACCGCTGGTTAACAGTATCTTCAGTTTCATAAGTTTCCATTCCCCAGATATCACCGGCATCGTGAAAAACAGCACCCTCAGGGCGTACTTCCAGAACAGCAGGCTTCTTTGTTTTACCCACAATAACAATAGCGTCAAATCCTGTTGAATCAATGGCTTCCGGCACCCTGCCTCCTGAGTAGGATTCTGAATAAAGGCCTGTCTGAGGCGATTTAGTGAAAACTCCGTATCTGCTCGAACCCCATATGACGCTTCCGGTAACCGGTCCTGTTGCAAAGATCAGGCAGTTGGCAGGGGAAAGAGGGTCAACACCTTCAGGGTTAAGCGTATAAAGCAGATAAGAAGCAAGCCCCTTTCCACCAAGATATCTACAATAAATTTTCTTGTCTATTCTTGTTATATCGAATCGCTGTGTGGAAAGATTGACCTTTAAAATCCTGCCATAAAAACCATACATGCTGATCCTCCTGCCATTAGCGTCCGGTGAGTTTTATAATGGATTTTTGAAGATTTGATTTCACAGTTAACTGTTTAAGTCAAATCAAGAATTTCGTTAGTGAAGCTTATACCCTAATTGACAGTAACAGTCTTTTTTGATAATTATAAATAATAAGCTACTATGGCTCAGGTTAATATATTGACATGATCACACGAATTGTAAAAGTTTCAACCTTTATTATTGCATTGATCCTTATTATTGGAGTATCTGCCTACTTTACTCTCACGCTCATTATCAAGAGTGAAGACACGGTTATCGTTCCTGATCTTGTCGGAAAAAATGTATTGTATGTTCTTGAAATTTTAACAGATTTTAAACTTAACGCAAAAATCAAAGGGTCTGAATACAGCTCAAGCATTCCAGCAGACCATGTAATCTTTCAGGAACCCGAACCCGGCTCGGAAATAAAAATTGGGCGTGATGTCAGGATAATTATTTCAAAAGGGGCAAAAACTATTTTAATGCCAAATCTTCAAGGTCTTTCAATTCAGCAGGCACGAATAATCCTTGAAGAAAACGGATTGCATCTAAGAGAATTATCGACAATATATAGTAAAAATATTAAAAAAGAGGAGATTATCGCACAGTCCGCCTCCTCGGGCAGCATTATTACGCGTGGCGCACATGTAGATCTTCTTGTGAGCAAGGGTGTGCGGCCAAAAGCATATATGATGCTTGATTTAAAAGGGCTTTCTCTTGAGGATGCAATCTTTTTAATCGAAAAAAGCAATCTATTATTAGGAGAAATTAAATTTTGTCCCTATGAAGACAAACCCAAAAATGTCATTGTCAGCCAGGAACCGTTATCCGGCCATCGGGTTTTCGAAAGTACATTTGTAAATATTATCATAAACAGAAAACACGGCCGGATGGGAGAGCGCTATTTGCATGCCGCAAAAGGAGCTAACATTTTCAGATACAGGTTAAGTGACGGATTTCTAAAAAAACATATTCTTGTACGCTTAAACAGCTCTGAGCTTTCAATTGATCTTTTTGATAACTTTGCAAAGCCCGGTGAAGAAATCTTACTGATAGTTCCCAAAAATCATGATTCAACGATTCTTCTATATGAAAATGGTAAACTAATTAAAACTCAGATTTTCGACTCATGGTAGAAGAACTTATAAAATGCCAAATTCTAACGTGAGTTTACGAATTAATCAATCTTATATTTTTAAGTCATGTATTTTCAGTATATTGCGTTGTGATTCTGTGCCCCCTAACTTCATGCGTACCATATACCATAATATTCTTGACATATAGCGCAATATGTGGTAA
>JAPVVG010000165.1 GCA_028571455.1 Desulfobacteraceae bacterium
AGGATGTGCTTGATCGGGACATTGAACGAAGGCTTGCTTTTGTAAATCAGACCCAGAAAATCACAGAACAATCGCCTCTCGTTGCCCGGCTGAAATCCAGAGGATTGATCTGATTATGCTTGCGCTCTATATGGATCATCAAGAGACTGCGGGACGTCCATGATTAAGTAAATAACTCGCTATCCAATTGATATTTATGCTATTTTAAAACCTCTTTTTTCTGTCAGATGTGGTTTATTTTTGGATTTGCGGGACAACGTAGCTCAGTTTATAAGTTTATATCGTCAGGAAGGAAACCCACGGGGACAGTCATTGAAAAATAAGGGGGAATATACTGGACATTAGTTTATAAGTTGACAGGGTAATTAAACTGAAGAATGTAGTTGACCCCAGTTAAATAAAAGCAAACATGATTTCACAGGGCCCCGATAGCGGGATCTACGCTATGCTCCGGCAGGCTATGTTGAATAATTGTAAGGATAAAGGGCGTAAAGGTCGGCACTTTTCACACCAAAAGATCAACATCCGAGTTAAAAGAAGCCATTATCTCCGTTGTCGCCATTCTAAACAAGCATTAGAGAGGCGAGATCTACTGATTAGCTGAAACCGGATGCACAAATAGAACCACGAAACACATGAAAGAGTATAACCCCCTATAGCGCGAATATTTGGTGTAATTCGTGAATTTCGCGTTTAACAAACGGGAGCAACTATGCACACTATAGCCGAAATTAATCTTCTTTTAGATGAGCTGGACGAACTGCCTGCCGACGATTTGGAAGATCAGGAACTGGGCTTCAAGGAGTGGAACAACCGAAGCAGAAAGGACGCGGTGAATCTAGTGGTTGAGATGGCGATCTGCATGGCCAACGGCGGAGGTGGAACCGTTGTTTTCGGAGTTAAAGATAATGTTGTGGGGCGTAAAAAGGCAATCATCGGTGTACCTGATGAGATTGATTTGAATCGTCTCAGTATGGAATCGTCGCATTGAGCGTGAAACCGCTAAGACTCGTATTTTAAGCATATTGAAACAGAAAGCGAAACATGGTGAAAGTGGTCTTTCCAACGCTGAAATTCGAAAGATCACAAGAGCTAGCCGAGACCAGGTAAAGCGGTTTATGGCTGAACTGAGAGACGAAGGAGCTGTTAATACAAGCGGAAAGGGTGCTGGTACGGTCTGGGTATATACTCGCAAAGAAAATGGTGGAAAATAAATAGTGTGCACTAAAAACTGCACCATTATCAGGAAAAATGGTACAGTTTTTAGTGCATGCACTATTGAGTACCCCAATATAATCGGGGGACTTGCGGAACATAGTTTATAAGTTGACGGGGTAATTTAACTGAAGAAGGTAGTTGACCCCGGTTAAATAAAAGCAAACATGATTTCACAGGGCCCCGATAGCGGGATCTACGCTATGCTCCGACAGGCTATGTTGAATAATTGTAAGGAGAAAGTTTAACCAATCGTTTGCACAACTGACCGGCTATAGCGTGCGGTTTAATTAGTGTCTGAACGGAAACTATCCAAAGTTGTCATTTCGAGCGGAACGAAAAATCTTATGACACTAAAAATAGAAATTGGAAATTTGGCCTTCATGCTTTTGTACTGTTGATAAACGCATTCAATTTTGTGTATAGTTTCATCTCTCCCAAATTTCTACTTTCCAATTTCAAGTTTCAAGCCGTAAACGACTACAAGATTTCTCCCTTCGGTCGAAATGACAAAAAGAGGGGTTTTCGTTCAGACACTAATTAAGTCTTTTACTATTTCATATTTTAGGTAATGGTAACTTTACTTGAAACATATACTGATATTGAGAGGTTATGATGAGTAACGATGAAAAAAAGAAAATCAATGTTCAGGAAATTAAAAAATACTGGCTTGAAGAAGCATTAGAAGCACTGAACGTTGCCGATCATCTTTATGAAAAAAATGATTACTCTTATTCCTTATTTTTCGGTCATCTTGCAATTGAAAAACTGTTAAAAGGGCTTTTTGTATTAAAAAAAGGGGAACATGCTCCTTATATCCACAATCTGCAAAGACTTGCGGCAATGCTGGATATAAAATTAACAGATGACCAAACAGAAAAATTGATAACAATCACAAGGTTCAATCTGGAATCGCGATACCCTGATCAAAAAAGAAGCTTTAGAAAAAAATGTACAAAAGAATTTACTGAAAATGAACTTAAGAAAATAAAGGATATTTTTAAATGGCTGAAATCGATGATTTGATAGTTAAGAAAGTTAAAAAGTTTCTGTTTAAACTAAAGGAAAGCGGTGTGTCTGTTGATTCTGCTTATCTTTTTGGTTCATATGCAAAGCGCAGTAGCAGCAAGTTTAGCGATATAGACGTGGCCGTTATATCATCCGATTTTTCTGAGGACCGTTTTGAAGAAGGAATAAAACTGGCCAGGATTGCCAGTCAAATTGATAACCGCATTGAACCGATTCCATTTACGATAGGCAATTTTGTTGAAGATGATCCTCTGGTCTGGGAAATAAAAAAGGATGGCATCCTAATTGATGACATTGGGATATAACCAGTGGATTAGGAGACGTAGCTCAGTTTATAAGTTTATATCGTCAGGAAGGAAACCCACGGGGACAGCCATTGAAAAATAAGGGGAAATATACTGGACATTAGTCTATAAGTTGACGGGGTAATTGAACTATTATGATATCTGGTTTGCATGCCACGCCAATCAAGAATAGATGCCAGGCCGCCTCGCCTGTGCTCTCTGTGGTAAATGTTTACAACTGTAGATAATTTGTTGTGTAATGATAAAGTATTAGAAAAGGATCAATATGACAAAACATGTTAAAACCGCAATAAGTCCGACAAGGGCTGAAGATTATCCGGAATGGTACCAGCAGGTAGTCAGGGCCTCGGATATGGCTGAGAATTCACCGGTAAGAGGATGCATGGTAATAAAGCCGTGGGGATATGCTATTTGGGAAAATATCATGCGCATACTAAATGAACTGTTTAAGGCAACAGGGGTAAAAAATGCGTATTTCCCATTGTTTATTCCTCTTTCTTTTCTTGAAAAAGAGGCCGAGCATGTCGAAGGCTTTGCAAAGGAGTGTGCCGTTGTATCGCACCACAGACTTGAAAAAGGCCCAAACGGCGGTCTGGTGCCCGCAGGTCCGCTCAAAGAACCTTTGATAATACGGCCGACTTCCGAAACAATTATTGGAGATGCATTTTCAAAGTGGATTTCCAGTTATCGCGATCTTCCGATACTCATCAACCAGTGGGCAAACATTGTCAGGTGGGAAATGAGGCCCCGGATATTCTTAAGAACCAGTGAATTTCTATGGCAGGAAGGGCATACAGCCCATGCTGCAAAAGAAGAGGCCATTGAACGGACTCACATGATGCTTGATCTTTACGCACAGTTTGTCGAACAATACCTTGCTATGCCTGTAATGAGGGGGAAAAAATCCGCCGCAGAAAGATTTCCAGGAGCTGTTGATACTCTTTGCATTGAAGCCATGATGCAGGACAGAAAGGCTTTGCAGGCCGGCACATCACACTTTTTAGGTCAAAATTTTGCCAGAGCATCTGACATCAAATTCCAGTCTGCCGAAGAAAAAGAGGAATATGCATGGACAACTTCATGGGGGACATCTACGCGCCTTATTGGCGGGCTTATAATGACGCACAGCGATGATGACGGCCTTGTGCTTCCCCCTAAAATCGCATCCTCACACGTTGTTTTGCTGCCTATTATAAGAAAAGCAGATGACAGGCCAAGGGTGATGGAGTTTACTGAAAGCCTTGCAAAGGAGCTTAAAGATAAATTTTATTGCGACCGGAGGCTTGAAATAGAAATTGACGATCGTGAGATCGGCGGTGCAAGAGGGTGGGACTGGATTAAAAAGGGTATTCCAATCCGGGTTGAAATAGGCCCCAGGGATATTGATGATAATTCCGTATTTGTGGGAAGGCGCGACATGGCTCACAAAGATAAAAAATCATTTAAAAGAGATAGTTTTATCAGGCAAGTAACAGATATACTTGATGAAATACAGGAATCCCTTTTTGAACGCGCCCTGATGTTTAGAAAACTACATAGCGTGACAATCGAAGATAAAAAAACATTTATTGAATTTTTTACACCTGAAAATAAAGAGAAACCCGAAATCCACGGTGGATTTGCATCATCATGCTGGTGCGGATCGGAAAAGTGTGAATCAAAAATTAAGCAGGATCTTAGCGTTTCCATACGATGTGTTCCGCTTTTCAGCATAAAGGAAAAAGGCAGGTGTATTTACTGCGGACAGCCTGCAAGGCAACGTGTAATATTTGCAAAGGCATATTAACCCTTGATCCGAATTACCGACATACTTGACAAGGTTTCCGAGAACAACCCTGATGCAGATCTGGACATTATAGACCGGGCATATATCTACTCTGCCAAGGTCCATGAAGGACAAATGCGGCTGTCGGGAGAGCCGTACCTTACTCACCCACTTGAAGTGGCATATATTCTGGCAGATATGAAGCTCGATTCCGTCAGCATTGCAGCCGCTCTTTTACATGATGTAATCGAGGATACCTACACGACTTCAGAAGAAATAAAAGATATGTTCGGCCCTGATGTCTCGCATATTGTATCCGGTGTAACCAAGCTGAGCTCACTTGCCTTTGACACTTCACAGGCCCGTCAGGCTGAAAGTATCAGAAGGATGATTCTTGCCATGGCAGATGATATCAGGGTTATACTGATCAAACTGGCCGACCGCCTTCACAATATGAGAACCCTGCATTTTCACACAGATAAGCAAAAAAAAATAAAAATTGCCCGGGAAACCCGTGATATTTACGCGCCGATTGCCGCTCGTCTTGGGATGTACCGGATGAAAAAGGAGCTGGAAGATACGGCCTTTATGTATCTTCAGCCTGAAGAATATTTGAAAATAAAAACCCTTGTCAGCAAAGATAAGGAGGAACGGGAACAATATGTTGTAACCGTCAAAGATTATATCAAAAAAAAGATGGATGAAAATGGCCTGGAATGTGAAGTCCTTGGCAGATATAAACATTTTTACAGCATTTATGAGAAAATGGTTGACCAGGATCTACCCTTTGAAGAAATTTACGATATTGTGGCATTCAGAATAATCCTTAATACAATACCCCAGTGCTACGAAGCGTTAGGGCTCATACATTCATTGTGGAAACCGGTCCCCAAGAAGTTTAAGGATTACATCGGTGTCCCTAAGCCAAATATGTACCGGGCTCTCCATACAACGGTGATCGGGCCTTATGGTGAACGCATTGAAATACAGATCAGGTCATGGGAAATGGATAAAGTTGCCAAATCAGGTATAGCGGCTCACTGGGGTTACAAAGAGGGTAAACGTGTTGATGAGAAGATAAGCAATACCTTTGCATGGATTCAGAAACTGGTTGAAGACCAGAAAACTATAAGAGATCCTGATGAATTCATGGAAAGTGTACGTATAGATCTTTTCCCTGATGAAGTCTATGTCTTTACGCCAAGAGGAGAGATTAAATCGATCGCCAGGGGCGCCACGCCTGTTGATTTCGCTTATTTAATTCACTCAGAGGTAGGTAATCAGTGTATTGGGGCTAAAGTTAACGGGCATATGGTGCCGCTGCGGTATGTGTTGAAAAACGGAAATATAGTGGAAATTATTACTTCAAAAAACCAGCACCCAAGCAAGGATTGGCTGAAGTTTGTCAAGACGGTCAAGGCCCGTTCCAGGATAAGGCAGTGGATAAAAATTCAGGAAAGAAAGCGCAGCATCACATTAGGCCAGGAGATGTGTGAAAAGGCTTTTCGCAAATACCGCCTTAATTTTAATGAACTGTTAAAATCAAAAGAAATGCAAAAGGCAGTAGAGGATTTTGGCTTTAAGGCGATCGATGACCTGATTGCAACCATTGGTTACGGTAAAATCACACCTTTGCAGATAATTCGGAAGGTTGCTCCAAAATCTGAATTAGACGAAGAAAAATCTATTTTAAACAAGATCATAGGCCACGTTAAAAAGAAAAAGCCAAAGACAGGTGTAATTGTACATGGTATTGATGATATATTAATAAAGTTTGGAAAGTGCTGTGAACCGGTCCCCGGAGATTCTATAACCGGCTATATTACACAGGGTTACGGCGTAACAGTTCACCGTACCAGTTGTGTAAATGCCTTAAAAATGAATCCCGAACGGCAGATAGATGTGGAATGGGACAGGGATATTTCAGAAACTTATCCGGTAAAAATAATCGTTCGTTCCAGCGACAGGATTGGTTTGTTAGCCGACGTTGCAGCCAGCATAAGTAAACATGGTTCGAATATTCTCAGCGCCAAAACGGAAACCAGGGAAAACGGCGTAGTCGAGACTTTTTTTACAGTTTGTGTTAACGACATCGAAAATTTAAATACGCTTTTAGCAGAGATTAAAAAGGTAAAGCTTGTTCATGATGCCAGCAGAAAAAGTTAAGGGGCTTTAACAACCAGACCTGACTTTATACAGCTTGTGCACACAACCATCTTTTTTATCTTCCCGTTATATAATGCCCTTACTTTTTGAAGGTTTGGGTTGAAACGCCGCTTTGTCACATTGTGGGCATGACTCACATTATTGCCTATTAGAGGTTTTTTTCCGCATATTTCACACATTTTAGACATGATTGTTTCTCCATTTTCTTATAAGCTATCAGCTTATTTCTTCAATCTTTATTCCTTGCCGAATTAGAAGAGCTGCTGCAACTCCGGTCATACCCCCCGTACCCACCCCGCACGAAGGGCTTTTATCTTTTAAAAAACAAAACTTGATATTATGCGCTTTTATCTGATTCAAAGCAGCGTAGGCTCCATCAATAAAAGTCTTTGTATTGTCTATACCATAAATGTTTACGACTCTTGCATTTCCATCCAGCACATCAAAACCATCTCCGCCAACAAGTTCGGACGGATCCCTCGGGGTTGTGAGCCCTCCTAACTGCTCAGGACAGATCGGCAAGATCCTTTCCGCTGGTATTTGCTTAAAAACAACAGGGCTTTTTTTGCTTTTTCCATCATATCTGCAGTTGTAACCAAGCAAACACGCGCTTGCCGCCACCATCAATATATCCTTTATTCTAACTACTCAGGTGGATAGGCTGAAGGCTGAAGACTGTTAGGAAAAAGCGCATTTTAAAGCCATGTTTGATGCAAGAATCAGATATTTCCGCCAAAGTACGCCAATCGTGCTCTTCTGACCCCTTCAGCCTTCAGCCTAAACCCCTTCAGCCTGACTACGTGAGTAGTCTCCCCTTTATTTATTGTTTTCTTTTACCAAGGCTTCACACTGGGCGATATGTTGAAGAACCTTATAATGCACCCCGACATCAGGATAATCGGATATAACCGACTTGAACCTGGCCAGCGCCCCTTTGTAGTGTTTGCTCTTGTAATAATGCAGCCCTATCCCGAATACAGCTTCGGCAAGGCTTTTATCGCATTTCTTGATATATGTTTTTCCCATATGAGCGTATTTATCACGTGGGAACTGTTTTATCAGACGTATAAATGTGAATTTTGCCTTTTCCGCCGAACTCTGATCCCTGTCCGGCGTGCTGACCTGTTCAAAATAACACAACCCGATCCGATATATTACATAAGGTATGGCCTCGTTATTGGGATGAAGATTTTCAAACTCCTCATACGCAAAAATAGAATCTTCATATTCCTTTAAACTGTAATAAGCGTCGGCAATTTTTAGTTCCGCAAGGATCGCAAATTTGCTGAAAGGATACCAGTCTCTTAACTTTTCGAATGATTCAATTGCTTTTCTATAATTTCCGCTTTTGAAATCATCCATTCCATTACTTGCAAGTTCCTGGGCCGGCTTTTCTTCCTTTTTTTCAAACCATGCACAACCGGAAAAAACAAGAAAAGAAATCAGGCAAAATATTAATATGCGTTTCATTTTATATTTGCTATATAATTCTCGGCCGAAAATGCCGCAATTGCAGCGTCACCTACTGCTGTTGCAATCTGTCGCAGCGGGGTGTTGCGCACATCTCCTGCAGCGAATACACCCGGCAGCGAAGTCTCCATATTTGAATCGACTATAACAAAGCCGGATTCATCCAACTCGACCCAGCCGCCTAAAAATTTGGTGTTTGGATGTATGCCTACCCAGATAAAACATCCATCAACTACCAGATCTTTTGTGTCTCCTGTTTTAACATTCTTTATTGTAATATTTTCGATATTAGTTAAGCCGCCGTTAATACTTGTTGCTACTGAATCCCAGATAATTTCTATTCTGTCGTTGGCAAAAGCCCGTTCCTGCAAAATCTTTGTCGCCCTGAGTTCACTTCTTCGATGAATAAGATATACCTTTCTGGCAAATTTCGTAAGAAATAAGCTTTCCTGCAGCGCGGTATTTCCGCCTCCAACCGCCGCGACTACACGATCTTTGTAGAACGGCCCGTCACAAGTAGCACAAAATGATACCCCTTTGCCATAAAATCTATCTTCGCCCGGGATACCAAGTTTTCTTGGGGAAGCCCCTGTGGCTATGATAATTGTATGAGTGGTAATGGTTCTGTCAGCAAGCCTGACTTTCTTGATATTTTCAGAACAATCAATTGAGATTACCTCATTGATTTCAATATTAACATCAAACCGCTTTGCTTGCTGTGTTATATTTTGAATCAGATCGGCCCCGCTAAGCCCCTGGGGAAAACCCGGATAATTTTCAATCCAGTCGGTTGTATTAACCTGTCCGCCCGGCGCTGCCTTTTCAACCAGTAGAACATTTAACATGGCTCGTGCCGCATAAAGACCGGCAGTTAGCGCCGCGGGACCGCCGCCGATTACTACAAGGTCGAAATCAGCGTTTTTCATCATAGGATCTCCTACAGAACCCTTTGAAAAAATGTTTCCCGCTATAGCGGGATTCGAGTTCAAGGAAGGCGAAAATTTTAACCGGAGGAATATGTTGAATATTTCGAGGATTAAAATTTGAGCCTGACACAGAAATCGGGCAAAAGGGGGCATTTTTTCAAGGGTTCTTATAACATTTTATTTATAATTTCCTCAAGTTTTGTTTTTGGAACTATACCTATTACCTGATCAACGACATTACCCTGCTTGAAAAACATTAATGTGGGTATCGATCTGATACCGTATTTTCCCGGTGTAGCAGGATTACCATCAACATTACACTTGGTGAATTTGACTTTATCGTTAAATGTAACGGCAATTTCTTCCATTAATGGGCCTATTGCTCTGCATGGCCCGCACCATGGCGCCCAGAAATCCACCACAACAGGCTTATCTACCTGTAATACCTCTGTATCAAAACTATCATCACCAATTTCCACAATATTTGCTGCCATAATAATATATCCTTTCTATTTATTGAGACCTTTGAATAACCGCTGTTTTAGTCATTGCGAGTCCCGCTATGAGCGGGAGTGGCTTATCAACAGGTTGTGAGATTGCTTCGCTCGCGCAGCGCAGGCGCTTGCGCCGCGTGTCGCTCGCAATGACAATGTTGGTGTTTTGCAAAGGTCTCTTATTGTGTAATTACAAAAAATATCATAAGATATCTCAACAATAAAATCAAATATAGTAATATGAATAAACATTGTCAACCCCGATGGATTTTTAGAGGTTTTTAAAAAATCAATTTATCTGGGAACATGCCAGCAATTGACACATAAAGCTTGGTTTGTTACTCAAACAATATTAACGAACTCGTAAAAGGTCTTTTATGGAGGAATCCTGAAATGAAAAAAAATATCCGCATTGGCGCTCTTATCTCAGGAGGCGGCACAAACCTTCAGGCCATTATTGATGCCTGTGAATCAGGCAGGATAGATGGAAAAATGGTATTTGTGGGATCGGACAACCCTGAAGCGCGCGGGCTTGAAAGGGGTTTTAAACACAAGATTCCTACATTTGTTGTTAACTACAAATCTATAATACAGTGCTATAAAAGAGAGCCAGAACAGGTTGTATCGCCAGATGATTTTGATATGGATGATATACTTTCAAAGCAGGATTTGTTTTCAGATAATGCTGCCCCTGAAAAGGCAAAATCCTTTATGATTACAAGGGTTGTTGCCGAGGCAAAGCTTCTCGAAGAGATGAAATCTTATCCGTTTGACCTTCTTGTTCTGGCAGGTTTTATAAGAAATTTTACCCCATATTTCATTGACAGGGTAAATACTGATCCAGGTGTTCAGCGCATCATGAATATCCATCCTGCCCTGCTTCCATCATTTCCGGGAGTTGATGGATATGGTGATACATTCCGATACGGATGTAAGGTGGGAGGTTGCACGGTGCACTTTATCGATTATGGTGAAGACTCCGGGCCTATAATAGGTCAGAAGGCATTTCAGATTAATGAGGATGATACATTGGATTCGATCATGGAAAAGGGTTTAAAGCTGGAGTGGGAGCTTTACCCTGAATGCATTCAACTGTTTGCCCAGGGCCGCCTGAAAACCGTAAAGATGTCATATACACTTAAAAACGGAAAGATATTGCAACGAACCGTGGTGAAAATTGCGCAACCGGTATAAGTTATAATCCTGAGAGACCTTTGAAAAACTGTAATTTTGGTCATTGCGAGGCACGAAGTGCCGCGGCAATCTTGTGGATTATCAACGTATTGTGAGATTGCTTTGCTTCGCTCGCAATGACAATATGGGTGTTTTGCAAAGATCTCAACTGTCTGCGGCCTTCTGCGACGCCTCCAGCATAATCTCAGACAGGGTCGGATGGGCGTGGATGGTGGCGGCAATATCCATAACAGTCAGCCCCTGCTTGACAGCCAGAGCCCCTTCGGCAATCAATTCCGTGGCATGGGGACCGATAATATGAACACCTAATACTATCTTGCTGTCAGCATCAGACACAATTTTTGCCTGGCCTGCAATGGCGCCAATGACATGTGCTTTACCCAGCATACGGAAAAGGACGCTGTCAGACCGCGTGTTATATCCGTGTTTTTTTGCCTGAGACTCGGTCAAGCCGACATCGGCTACCTCCGGCATGGTAAAAATGGCGCTGGGGACAGCCTTGTAGTCTATGACCCGGTTTTTCCCCAAAGCGTTTTCAGCCGCCACAATCCCTTCGGTGGTGGCTGTATGGGCCAGCATGCTTTTAGACGGACCGAGTATGTCTCCAACGGCATACACGCCCGGCGCACGGGTCTCCATTTTCTCATCAACCTTGATCCAGCCTCTTTTATCCATTTTTATTCCTATTTTCTCAAGCCCCATCCCGGCCGTGTCAGGTTTCCGGCCAACACACACCAGTATTTTTTCAACCGTCACGGTTGTGGATTTTGTGTCTTTGGCCTGCAGGTCCCTGGCAAAAGGAGAGGGTCCGATGGTAACCCGGCACTGGTCACCAGCATCCTCTATTCTTTCGACGATCCGGTTGATCATGAATTTAATTTTTTTCTTTTTCATTTCCCGGGCTAAGATTTTGGAACAGTCTTCATCCACCGATTCAAGCGGGAGTACTCGTGACAAGGCTTCAACCATGGTGACTGCAGAACCCAGGGCGGCCAGAATGAAGGCAAACTCACATCCGATAACGCCGGCGCCGATGATCAGGATGGATTCAGGAATTGCTTCAAGACTAAGCGCTTCGTTGCTTGAAATAACGTTACGGCCGTTAAAAGGAACGCCCGGCAGGTCTGTCGGATAGGCGCCCGGTGCCAAAATCAGCCGGTCCCAGGGCAGTTCAACTGTTTTTTGGCCATCAAGTTTAACGGCAGCAAGGTTGGGACCCTGGATATATCCGGTTCCCTGTATAAACCGTATCTGGTTGTCATTAATAACCTTAAGCATTTCATTGGCCTGGCTTTTAATGACCCGGCGTTTTCTGGCCATCAGGACCGGCATATCCAGGCGGAAAACTCCGTTGGTCTTTATGCCGAATTCCGCGGCCCTTTTAAATTTCTCTATCATTACAGCCGTTGTTTGCATGATTTTAGAAGGGATGCAGCCCCGGTTCAAACAGGTTCCGCCCACATTGTCCTGTTCCGCAACCGTAACCTCGGCTCCCATCCGGGCCGCGCGAATCGCGGCTGCATATCCGCCCGGACCGGCTCCGATAACTGCAATTTTGACCGTCATATCCTTATGTCTCCCTTATGTATACGTTATATGTTTGACACCCTGCCAACCTTTTTCTATTATTTTGTTTTAAAGCAGATTTTCATAATCACTTCAAAAGAAAAAGGCTTAAAAAATGGAAAAGCTATTAAAAACAGTTTTATGTGACCGCCACCAGAGCCATGGCGCCCAAATGATGGAATTCGGCGGCTGGTATATGCCGTTGCAATATTCCGGGGGCATTCTGGATGAACACCTGGCAACCCGTAACAGCGCCGGTCTTTTTGATGTTTCTCACATGGGCAGGTTTGTCATCGGCGGCCGGGATGCCCTGCCGTTTTTGCAATATCTGCTGACCAACAATGCTCAGGCGCTGGATATTGAAAAGAGCCAGTATACCCTCATCCCCAATGAAAATGGCGGCGCTGTTGATGATGCCTATCTGTACCGGTTTAAGGATGGTGAATACCTTCTGGTTGTGAATGCCTCCAACCGGGAAAAGGACTGGCACCACCTGCAATCGCACAAGGGCCGGTTCGACGACGTCCAAATGACAGACAAAACAAAAGAGCTTGCCATGCTCAGTCTCCAGGGGCCGTTATCCAAAGATATTCTGTCATCGATTATCACGGCTGGTACTTTGCCTGATCCGGCCAGAAACGCCCTCAGCACAGTCCAGATAAACGGATCTGAGATACAGCTTGCGCGTACCGGGTATACCGGCGAACCGATCTGTTTCGAGCTGTTTATCCGCAGAAAAGATGCCGGCATGATCTGGGATCTGCTGACAGAAAAAGGCGCCCGGCCTGTGGGTCTTGGCGCCCGGGACACTCTGAGGCTTGAAGCAGGCCTGCCTTTATACGGCCATGAACTCGGTTATGACCCGGAGGAGAAGGAGATCCCGATTTTTGCTTCCCGCGCTTCACGGTTTGCCGTAAGTTTTTCGCCTTTAAAAGGGTCTTTTATCGGGCGCCATGCCCTTGCCGAACAATTTAAAGCGCTGAAAAAAATCATGGATCAGGACTATAGCCTAATTGACCATCTGCCCCGGTTGATCATGCCGGTTGCCATTGTTGCCAAAGGTGTCGCTCGTGCGGGCTTCAAAGTTTTTCACCAGGATCGGCATGTCGGTTATGTGACCAGCGGAACCATGGTGCCCTTCTGGCAAAGCCGGGGCACAGGTGTCTCCTTCCGTTTAACTAAAGAGAAAAGCCTGCGCGGGATCTGTCTGGCCTTGCTGGACAGCAACCTTGTAAAGGGTGATGAACTTCAAATAGAAATCAGAAACAAAAGAACCAGGGCGGTCATCGTGCCATATCATATGAGCAGCAAAACCCCGCCTTTTGCCAAAGCCATTCTCTGGAACCGGCTATAGGCTTTAAAGCCTATACAACCAGGCATCAAATAGTGAACAGGAGGAAAGACCATGAAGGAGATAAGCGAATTGAATTTTCCGGATGATTTGCGGTATACCGAAGATCACGAATGGGCAAAACAGGAAGGCAAGCAGATCAGAATCGGTATCAGCGATTATGCCCAGGACCAGCTCGGCGACATTGTCTTTGTAGAACTGCCCCAGGTTGGTGACACTTTTGCAAAAGGCGCGGAATTTGGAACCATCGAATCGGTCAAGGCGGTTTCCGAGGTGTACATGCCCCTTGGTGGACAAATCGTTGCCATCAACGAAGCCCTTGAAGACGCGCCTGAACTGGTCAACAATGAACCCTATGCCAAGGGCTGGATGATAGTGGTTAATCCGAGTGATATCAACGAATTTGATGCGCTTTTGGCACGCGACGCTTACCTTGAAATGCTGAAAGGATAATATTATGAGATACTTACCTCATACGGATGAAGAAATCGCCGCCATGTTGCAAAAGGCAGGGGCCATGGACCTTGATGATCTTTTCTCCGGCATCCCTGAAGATTGCCGCCGCGGCCGTGACCTTGATCTGCCGGAGCCTTTCACTGAATGGGAATTAAACCAACACATGGCTGTCTTGTCCGGCAAGATGGCTGTTTCTCCAGAATACAAAATTTTTTTGGGAGCCGGCAGCTATGAACATTATATTCCGGAAGTGATAAAACAACTGCTTGCCCGTTCCGAATTTTACACGGCCTATACTCCCTATCAACCCGAAATCAGCCAGGGTACACTGCAGGCCATATACGAATACCAGACCCTCACGACCCGCCTGCTGGGCTTGGATGTGGCCAATGCATCCCTGTATGACGGCGCCTCAGGACTGGCGGAGGCGCTCCTCATGGCAATTCGTATAACCGGACGGAAAAAGGTTGCAGTTGCCGGTTCCATCCATCCTTTTTATCGCAAAGTGGTGCAAACATATCTGGCGCCCACAGGCTGCGAAATAGTCGAAATTCCATATCTTGCAAACGGTAAAACAGACCTGACTCGGCTTCCGGACCTGGCAGACCTGGCCGGCATTGCTGTTCAGTCTCCGAATTTTTTTGGCTGTATTGAAGATTTGGACCTGATTGGCCGGGAAATCCATTCTGATCCCAAAACCCTTTTTGTCGTAACTTTCACGGAACCGCTGGCCTATGGAATCTTGAAAAATCCGGGAAGCCTGGGAGCCGACATTGCCTGCGGCGAAGGCCAGAGCTTTGGCATCCCCCAATCATTCGGGGGACCCGGTCTTGGAATGTTTGCCGCTAAAAAACGATTTATGCGCAATATGCCGGGACGACTTGTCGGCAAGACAAAGGACGAGAACGGCAACAGAGGCTTTGTTTTGACCCTTGCCACTCGCGAGCAGCATATTCGCCGTGAAAAGGCAACTTCCAATATCTGTTCCAATCAGGGCTTGTGTGCCACCGCAGCGGCAATGTATATGGCTGCACTGGGCCGAACCGGCCTGCGTGAGCTCGCCCGGTTGAATCATGACAAAGCTGAGTATCTGAAAAATCAATTGCAGCAGGCCGGGTTTACCATTCCCTTTGATACCCCCACATTTAACGAGTTTGTGGTCAAATTTCCTGCTGGTTTTGAAACCACCCATAAAAAGCTGCTGGCCAAAAAGATCGTGGCCGGCCTTGACCTGTCCCTTTACTACCCGGAGCTTATTGACCACTACCTTTTGAGTGTAACGGAAACAAGCAGTAAAGAGGATATGGATGCATTGATTAAGGAGATACAAGCATGAAAGCAATGACAGGCACAAGAGGCCTGGTACTCAACGAACCGTTTCTATGGGAGCAGGGGGCCAGAGGACGGACCTGCTTTTCCATGCCCCGCCGGGATGTGGATCCATGCCCCCTAAAAGATGAACTTGTAGGCCAGGGACCTGATTTCCCGGATTTGAGCGAAGTCGATCTGGTACGGCATTACACCCGTTTGTCAACCTGGAATTTCGGTGTTGACACCGGCATGTACCCTCTTGGATCCTGCACCATGAAATACAACCCTAAAATCAATGAAAAGATGGCGTCGCTGCCCGGTTTTGCCGGTGCGCACCCTCTTTTGCCGGCCGAGCTGTGCCAGGGCGTACTCAAACTGATGTATGATCTTGAAAAATATCTGGCCGAAATCACCGGCCTCCCTGCGGTTACGCTTCAGCCCGCCGCAGGTGCGCATGGAGAATTGACCGGCATGCTTATTTTTCATGCCTTTTTTAAAGCCAGAAACCAGCAGCGTTCAAAAATCCTGATCCCGGATACTGCTCACGGCACCAACCCTGCCAGCGCGGCCCTTTGCGGTTTTAAATCGATTCCCGTAGCATCTAACGACCAGGGTGTTCTGGCGCCTGAAGAGGTGGCCGAACTTATGGATGAAGAGACCGCAGGTATTATGATCACAAACCCCAACACCCTGGGATTGTTCGAAGACAATATTAAAAAAATTGCAGGCATCGTGCATGCCAAAGGCGGGCTGGTATATGCCGACGGCGCCAACATGAACGCTATCATGGGGATTGTAGACATGTCTAAAAGCGGAGTTGATATTCTTCATCTTAATCTGCATAAGACCTTTGCAACCCCTCATGGAGGTGGTGGTCCGGGCAGCGGCCCTGTATGTGTGACCAAAAACCTTGAAAAATTTCTGCCGGTTCCAAGAGTTATCCATCAGAACGGAGACTATACGCTGACATACGATTGTCCGGAATCGATCGGCAAACTGCACGCCTTTTACGGCAATTTTGGGGTCCAGATCAAGGCTTACAGTTATATCCTATCCATGGGTGCAGAATTAAAAAAAGCCAGCCAACTGGCTGTTTTGAATGCCAATTATATCAAGGAAGAACTAAAAAGCGTATTTCATCTTCCTTACGACCGCGCCTGCATGCACGAATGTGTATTTACCGACAAATTCCAAAAGCCGTATAAAGTAACAACCCTCGATATAGCCAAACGGCTGATGGATTACGGTTTTCATCCCCCGACCATCTATTTTCCGCTGGTGGTTCACGGCGCCTTAATGATCGAGCCGACCGAAACTGAATCAAAGACCAGCATAGACCTTTTCATTGCAGCGCTAAAGGCGATTGCCAAAGAGGCCCGGGAAAGCCCTGAGCTGTTGCACGAGGCCCCCCGCAACCCCAAAATGCGGCGCCTGGATGAAACCATTGCGGCCAGAAAGCCGTGTCTGGCAGGATAAAATGAAAAACTGCCTGTGTGCCGATCTGCCCATCCTGGATTATCAGGAGGCCCTTGATCTCCAGGTTCGCCTGGTGGCTGATAGAAACAGCGGCCGCCTCAACATTGATACTATTCTGATCCTTGAGCATCCTCCTGTTTTCACTCTGGGACGCAGGGGAGGGCTTGAAAATCTGATTGTATCGCGCGCGTTCATCGAACAGTCCGGCATACGGGTGGTGCAGGCGGAACGCGGGGGCAACATCACTTTTCACGGCCCGGGTCAATTGGTGATCTATCCGATTATTAACCTGAAGCTCTTACGGCTCAAAGTCGTAGATTTTGTATCAGGACTTGAAGAGGTCATGCTCCGCACCGTCGACGCCTGGGGCCTCAAGGCTGAACGTAACCCGTTAAACAGGGGCATCTGGGTTGGCAACAACAAACTGGGAAGCATCGGGATAGCCGTACGTCGCGGAATCAGTTTTCACGGGTTTGCCTTGAATGTCAATCTCGCGCTTGAACCCTTTGAGTGGATCAACCCCTGCGGTCTCGAGAATATCGGAGTCACCTCTCTGTCACACGAACTGGCGCACGAGGTTCCTGTAAAAAAAGTCCGCCGGGTGGTAAAGGAACAAATAGAGTCGGTTTTTGGCCTTAAACTGGTCCGAACCGATCTGGAGGAACTCTATAGCTTTATTGGTTAGTCCCCAACCTTAACATGAAATCAAAACAAAATATCAGCATTAAAAAACCGTCCTGGCTCAGGCGGCCTCTGCCCACCGGCCCGGAGTATGAACAGGTAAGATCTTTAATTAAAAAGAGCCGTCTTCATACTGTATGCCAGGAAGCCCAATGCCCCAACCAGTTTGAATGTTTCTCCAAGCACACCGCCGCCTTTCTGATTATGGGACCGGGCTGTTCGCGCAACTGCCGATTTTGTTCCGTGCCCACCGGCCCTTCAGGTCCACCAGACCCCGAAGAGCCGCGCCGGGTCGCGGAAGCTGCGGCCGCTCTGAATTTAAAATATGTTGTGGTCACTTCCGTTACCAGAGACGACCTGCCGGACGGAGGAGCTGGTTTCTTTGCAAAGACCATTACGGCCATCCTCAGCCGGATGCCTGATGCCCTGGTGGAAGTCTTGATCCCCGATTTTAAGGGCGACCCCGATGCCTTGAAAACGGTTATCAATGCCCGGCCGGATGTTCTCAATCATAACATTGAAACCGCGGCCCGCCTGTATCACCGGGTAAGGCCGGAGGCCGAATATCAGCGCTCTCTGGACCTTCTTAAACAGGCTCATGATTTTGATCCGTCAATCCCCTTAAAGTCCGGTCTTATGCTGGGACTGGGAGAAACCTCCGCCGAGATACGCCGGACGATCCAGGATCTGTACAACTCCCGATGCCGTATCCTGACTATAGGCCAATATCTCCAGCCCAGTCGGCAGCATCTAACAGTGGAACGCTTTGTCCCTCCCAAAGAGTTCGATGGCTGGTCCCGAATCTCTCTGGAAACAGGCTTTCAGGAAGTTGCCAGCGGACCGTTTGTTCGCAGTTCATACCATGCCCATGACCTTTATAAGAATATACAATCCCAAAACCGATCCAACCACGAAATTTAGTACGTCCCTATGGCTTGCCCAACTGCTTTGTTCTGCCATTTTTTTAATGGTTACCAAAAACTTCGAACATTTTTATAAGCAAGAATTCTTTCATCTTTTGTCAATATTGTGGCATTTTCTTCCCTTGCCGTTGCTACAATAATTTGGTCAGCCGGATCATTATGGAAAGGTTGGGGCAACACAGTTGAGCGGTATGATAAAACAGGAGAGAGAAGGACTAACCTGAGTTTTGGCATATCGAGAGCAGTATTTATCCAATCCTCTGGGTCACACGAAATTCCCACTCTCTTTTTTTCAAGGAGTTTGCTGAATTCCCATGGAGAAATTGCGGACAATAGTATCTCATCATACATCTTGGCATTGCCAATTAACCCTTTGACCCTTTTTGACAACTTTTGCGGGTTCATGTTCCACCAGATCCAGGTATGTGTATCAAGCAGATATATCATTTGCAGGCATCCCATATTTCCTCACCCAATGGTGAAATTACATCTTTTTCAAAAACAAGAGCATCAGAAAGTCTGCCCGGCTTGGGGGTTATACCAGAAGTGCGATAAGGTGTTATTTGGGCTAATGGCTTACCTCGCTTTGTTATGACAATTACTTCCTGTGTTTTGGCAACTTGGGCCAAAATTTTCAAGGCATGTGATTTAAATTGACTTATTCCCATGGTTTTCATACGACACCTCCTTTATAAAAATATAATAGTCAATTTAAATGGTCAAGTCAAGGGCAAAAAAGAGGATTTCAGACGGCAGAACGATCTGCGTCACAGGCGCGGCTTACCGCGTCCGGTGCACGCGGTTGTGTACGCCCGGCATGGGCGTGAACTTATCTGCCTGTGCGTGTTCGCACGCAGACAGGTGGGGTGAAAGTCCCCTATACGTGAACCCTGTTAATATTTAATATATTAGCCAAAGTATTAGCCAAAGGCAAGGGCGTTTCCGTGAGGTTCTGTCTGAAGGGCTGGAGCAAAGCGGAAGAGCGTATCGCAACGCGTCTTGGGCTTGATCAGAAAACAATCCATTACCATTTAGGGAAAGGATTTACAGTCTTCCAGGTGGCTGAAAAGCATGCCTGCCCCGTAGGTCCGGAAGATTGTACTGGGGGTTGGACTGAGCCGTCAGGCGCCACTCTCCTCAGAGCGTTTTAAGGCAAATGTAGTATCCGCCATGCAAAAGAAAAAAATAATCGGTGTAACCAGCAGGTACGTCATCATTTCAAAGAAAAAACTAAATCAAGATTAAAGGTAACTATTCAGCCACAGATATACGCTGATCATCACTGATATAATTCTGTAACCGTTCAAGGTTTACCGTTCAGAGGTTCAAGGTTTAGAGGTTAATCGCTTTGCGATTTTCTTCATTTTTTTGCTTTTAAGTTCAGTACAATCTTGCTTCCTGCCCGTTCGTGCCTCTAAATCAGTTTAACCTTGAACTTTGAACAGTGAACGGGTACCTGTTGTATAGTTAAACCTATCTGCGTTAATCCTCCAAAGGCGGACAGGTCTGTGTGCATCTGTGGCTGAATAGTTACGATTCAAGGAGGCCGAATCCAGATTCTGGGCGGGCGAAAAAAGTAGACGGAATAGCTGGCAGAAGAACGGAGGCATCAACAGGATATGAAACGCATATTTTCATGGATGTCCCGCTGGATGCCCAGGTGTGTCAGGAAGGCCTCGATCTTAGCTTCGCCGTCTATTAAATCCTGCCGATTAGTCATACTATGGTAACGTATATATCGTTTAATCCAGTCGCAATACGTTCGTTCTGTATGGATCGAGTAGTGATGCAACCTCATTACATCCCGCACTTCATCAAGCAGTTTCCTGTCCTTAGAGACGTTTTTATACATTGACATAAAGCGTTCCTACCTGTTAAGAATCATAGCAAAACTGAAGATAATAAGGCAAGGCAAATATGCCCGAAAATGTAGTCAATATCATTATATCAAGGCAAATATGCCTGTCAATCAATGGTTAGCTGAAGAGAAATGATATCAAGAAAGACCGCAAAAGCACTAGCTGAGTTCTATCATGTAAGATTCAAAAGTAGTAGAAGCGTGACCACCATTTACGGGAACGTCAATGACTACTATGTCTTAACAAAGGATCGCTTGTATGATTTTCTCTATGAAAATAACTTTGACGCTTGGTTTCTCAATGCAGCAAAGTCTCTTTCAGAAAGTAATGAAAGAGGGCTTAGAGAATTTATTATGCGATTGCATACTGGAGAGTCTGTGGTATCCGGCACACCGAACTGGGATTGGGATCAAAGATCAAAACTTGGCCAAAGATTAATTAAAGATTTATCTGAAGCGATTCTGAATGAAACTATCAAACCTGATGCTTATGTATCTGCTCATGAGAGTAAGTCTATGCAAACACTAGCGTGAGTTTACGAATTAATCAATCTTATATTTTTAAGTCATGTATTTTCAGTATATTGCGTTGTGATTCTGTGCCCCCTAACTTCATGCGTACCATATACCATAATATTCTTGACATATAGCGCAATATGTGGTAA
>JAPVVG010000166.1 GCA_028571455.1 Desulfobacteraceae bacterium
GGCGACAAAGAGCGGGACTTGAAAAAGATAACGTCGGAGGCTTACAGAACCGCCCAGGGAATAAAAGGAAAGGCCGATGCAGAGGCAACTAAATTATTTGCCGAAGCATTTGGAGTAGATCCTGAGTTCTATTCATTTACCAAGACCCTTGAAGTTTACAATGAAGCGCTTGATGAAAACACCTCTGTTGTTCTTTCAACAGATTCAGAATTTTTTAAACATCTTAAAGGAGATTTTAAGTAAAGGATTAAGGATTAAAGGATTAGGGCTCTAAGGGCAGAAACTTATTAAATAACCAGCCAAGTCAAGCGGATGGCTGTATCTGTAACGGCAGCTCACGATATTTTTTTAATCCTTCTAATCCTTAATCCTTTAATCCTTATTACTTGCCTTTTCTTCTCTGATGGCGTGTGCGTGCCAAAAGCTTTCTGTGTTTATGTTTTCGCATCTTCTTTCTCCGTTTTTTAACCACACTACCCAATAAATCACCTCCGATCATAATTGTCTTGTTAATTTTCAATAAAAATGTTTTTTAACATCATTAATAACGATTTGTCCATAAGTTTATTTATAATAATATAAGATGTTACTCCAGTTGAGTCAAAAACATCTAAGAAATCCCCTCTATCTCCCCTTTAGAAAAGGGGAGGACTTCCACTTCCCCCTTTATTAAAGGGGGATTGAGGGGGATTTTATAAGGTTTTACAATCACAATTAAAAATGGAAAAACTGGAAAAATTCAACCCGGATCAGCTCAAAATAGTTAACAATTCAGTCGCAATGGCAGAGGAACTTGTCAGCAACTCCTACAAGATGTCGGAAGCTCAGTGGCTTCACCGCAGGTATGATGTCAAAACTTTGGCTGATCTTTGCCCCGATGAAACAACCGACGGGCCTTTTGCACAGATTGTCCGCTATAAGGGCCAGCTAAAAGATACATCGCTCAGTTCGTCAACATATGATTTTTATAAAATATGCCTTCAGGACCATTCCATTCTTGCAGCATTAAAACAATCACACGATATGGAACTCTTTCCATTTATACTATATATTGTAGTCCATGAATTAATTCATATTGTCAGGTTCAGCAAGTTTATCCAGAACTTTGATGCTTCACGTGAAGAAAAAATTGCGGAAGAAAAACGGGTGCATGAAAAAACCCGTGAAATTTTAAGCTTTGTAAAGGTTGCGGGGCTTACAGATGTCTTAACGTTTTATAATAAATGGCGCATGACCTTTGATGGATTACAAAACGGATAAAAAAGCGATAGTCATCCCTTGACAACAGGGAAACACTTACTATAATACAAAACAAAGCTTATAAAGGAGGTTGTTAGACAATGCCGGTTTATGAATATGAATGCACTCAGTGCGGCAGAATTGAAGAGGTGATACAAAAATTCTCTGATAAACCGTTAACTAACTGCAGGCGCTGTGCAGGAAAGCTTCAAAAGCTTATTTCGCAAAGCACTTTCCATCTAAAAGGGACAGGATGGTATGTGACAGACTATTCAAGCAAATCTCAATGCTCTTCTGCTCCACATAAAGCAAAAGACAAGGCATCGACTTCAAAGTCTAACAAGCCGAACAAAGTAAATAAAAAAGATGATTAAACCTAAGTTGAGCGATTTTTTGCGAAGAAATGTGCTGATATCTTGATGCATAAAGGTTCGCAAAAACCGCAGGCATACCCGTGGATATGTCGAGGATTTTTGTGAATCCTTGATGCGCAAGA
>JAPVVG010000167.1 GCA_028571455.1 Desulfobacteraceae bacterium
GAAGTTCAGCAACGGCTTTTCGATTTATTTAGAATGGAACAATATTTGTCAAGTTAGGGAGGACAATTGACAGCTCAATATTCCTTGTAAAACAAATGGTTATAGAGTTGACTTTTGATAATTCGTAAACTCACGCTAAGCATCAAATTTCAAATAAATCCCAAATTTCAATATTTAATGACCAAAAGGGGATTAGTCGAGTAGGAAATTAGTCGAGTAGTCGAGTGGTTAATCCGCCAAAGCGCTCTGGCGGAACCATTTTCCTACTCGACTACTCGACCAAAAAGGTACGGGTTTGGGATTTTGAATTTTGGTCATTGTAATTTATTTGTTATTTGTTATTTAGAATTTGCAATCAACTGTTAAGGTTAAATTAGCAAGTAAAGGAGGCAGATTTCAAAAAGGAGATATGATAATGAAGAAGCTTATTGCGCCATCGATACTATCTGCCGATTTTTCAAAGCTCGGAGATGAAATAAGATCTGTTGAAGATGCGGGGGCGGACTGGATACATGTTGATGTTATGGACGGTCATTTTGTTCCTAATATAACAATGGGGCCGTTGATTGTTAAAGCGGCAAGCAGTGTTACATCACTGCCGATCGACGTGCACCTGATGATCAAAGCGCCTGAGCGCTACATTCCGGATTTTGCAAAAGCCGGAGCAGCCTTGATTTCTGTACATATTGAGGCCTGTGTTCATGCAAACAGAACTATCCAGATGATAAAAGAATCCGGCTGCCGCGCCGGAATAGCGCTAAACCCCTCAACAGCTCTTTCATCAATAGACTGGATTCTGGAATATGTCGACCTTGTGGTGATAATGAGCGTTAATCCCGGATTCGGAGGCCAGACATTTATAACAAACACGCTCGATAAGATCAGAACCCTTCGCAGCATGATTGAGGGCCGAAACCTGTCCACCCTGATTGAAATAGATGGCGGGGTATGCAAAGAAAACATTGAAGATATTTCAACTGCGGGTTCAGACGTCTTTGTGGCCGGATCAGCGATTTTTGGAAGCCCTGATTATAAAAAAACAATAGCAAATTTCAGGAAAAGACTCAAGGAGAAAAAATAATGAAGCCATCTAAAAAAGACCGGAAGATCATGATAATTCACGGGCCGAATCTGAACATGTTAGGGAAAAGAGAACCTGAAATATACGGAAAAGAAACCCTTGGTGAGATTAACGCAAAGCTTGAAGAGCTGGCAGAAAAACTGGATATAGATGTAGAGACATTTCAATCCAATTACGAAGGAAAGATAATAGAAAAAATTCAATCCGCCTCAGGCGGATCAGGAATATGCAAAGGGCTCATTATCAATCCCGCGGCCTTCACCCACACCAGCATTGCCATCCGTGATGCGCTGCTTTTGCTTGACATCCCTATAATAGAAATACACCTTTCAAACATCTATAAAAGAGAATCTTTTCGCCGCAAGTCCATGATAGCCGATGTGGTAACCGCTCAAATTTCAGGTTTTGGCGTTCAAGGATATATAATAGCCCTGAACGCTATTGCTAAAATGTAAGGCCGTTGCGAATGCAAAATTCGCAACGGCCTTGTTGTTAAATTTAGTTTTAGCTACTCGACTAAAGTTAAGAAACTAAAAGTACCGGCAGTTCAGATGCTTCCGCAACACGGTGAGAAACGCTTCCCAGCCAGAACTCCCTGAGCCTATCCTTGCCTGTAGTTCCCATAACTATCATTGTAGCCTTATGTTCCCGCGCAACCCTGATAATTTCGGCTGATGACCGGCCGGAAAACAGATGTGGTTCTGCTTTTAGTCCGGCTTTTTTCAATGTGTCACAATAGTTGCCAAGCCGCTCTTTGCTTTCTCTTTCTATTCGCCTTAATTCTGACTTGTCAAGATTCTTGGAAATCTTGACTCCAATGATATGCGTTACCATAACCTTATCGGTCAGCCCTTTAAATGAAGAAACTAATTTCAAAGCCTTTTCAGATGGTTTTGACCAGTCAGTGGCAAATAACGGTTTTGCAAAAATATGGTCATTTACCTTGGTAATAAGCTCGCCCTCCCATTCAAACCGCACCATATATTTGCTTATAAGGACAGGAATGCTGGTACGGCGGATGAGATCCAGGGTGTGAGAGCCGACATAGACCTTTTCAAGCGCGGTTCTCTTTTTTCTTCCTGCAATAATAAGATCAACCTTTTCCTCTTCGGCAATACGATATAACTGTGGAATAGGGTTTCCCACCTCAATCCTGATCTTACTCTCAATCCCCTCTTGTGTTATAGCCTCCTGCCAATCTTCAAAACGGATTCTCGCCTGCTCTCTTAAGCGTTCTTCCTCATCTTTCATATATCCGCCGTAGGGAACAAACCCGACCTCATCTCTCGGAATAACATAGGTCAGCACAACCTCTTTGAGGCCGATTTCCTTGAGCTCCAGGAGGGATTCCAGGGAATTGAAGGCAAGTTCTCTAAATTTTGTTGGAAACAAAATCTTTTTAATTTTCATAATTATACTCCCGTTGTTAAAAGAAAATTAAAGTTACAACCACAAAGGTCGGAATCAAATAGAGCAAGGAAAATTTCACTATGTAACCAAAGAAACTCGGCATGGGTGTGCCTGCCTCCTCTGCAATTGACCGCACCATAAAGTTAGGCGCATTTCCAATATAGCTGCAAGCGCCAAAGAAGACCGCGCCCGCGGAGATCGCCTTCAAATAGATCGAGGTTTCCGTCATGAGAAGAGGAACAGCCTGAGCTTCGGACATACCCGGATAAAAGGCTCCAAGGGCGGTATTGAAAAATGTAAGATAGGTGGGCGCATTATCAAGAAAAGCCGAAAGGGAGCCCGTGATCCAGAAATAATGCATCGGTTCCTTTACCGCGGCGATTAAGAAGGCCAGTTCCCCTTTCACTCCTGCCTTGAGTATGAGCAGACACGGGACCATGGTAATGAATATTCCGATAAAAAGATATCCAACCTCGACGATTGGAAACCAGGTAAACTCATTGTACTCACGCAGTTTTTTTGAAGTAGCCAGTAACGATAAAATACCCATTACGATCAGGAGTCCATCACGCACCCAATCCTGAACCGCCCGGTGAATACCAAGTGTATTTACTTCACCCCAGTCCACCATTCCGCTTATGAGCACCGACCCGACAACACCGCCAAGAAAGATAAAATTATATATCCCTTGTAATCTCAGCGGTTCTTTTTCCCCTTCTTCCACAGGCGCCCCTTTCAATCCTTCTTTTTTATAATGGTATGAATCAAGGATAAAGTAGATCACCAGTAGAATTCCGGCTGTTAAAAGCATGTGCGGCATTATCTTAAAGGTCCAGAAAAAGTCGACCCCATGGAGAAATCCTAAAAAGAGGGGCGGATCACCAAGGGGGGTCAATGAACCTCCGATATTAGCGACCAGAAAGATAAAAAAGACTACCATGAAGGTCCTGTTTTTTCGATAATCGTTCGCCTTTAAAAACGGACGGATCATCAGCATGGCAGCTCCGGTGGTACCCATCCACGAGGCCAGCACCGTGCCGATAAGTATCATAATAGTGTTTACAACCGGCGTCCCACGCAATGTGCCCTTAAGCACGATACCTCCGGAAATAGTAAAAAGCGCCCACAAAAGTATAATAAAGGGCACATAGTCGGCAAGGACAATATGGAGAAGCTCATGCACGGCAGCGCCCTTAAAAGCGATCAAAAAGGGGATAGCCAGGGATGCAGCCCACACCGCAGAGACCTTGCCAAAATGGTGATGCCAGAACTTTGGAGCCAGAAGTGGAAACAGGGCTATAGAAAGGAGCATGCATGCAAATGGTATGCAGCTCCAGAGTGGAAGCAGTTCTCCTAAATTGATATGTCCTCCATGACCCGCTTCTTCGTGTCCGTGAGCTTCAGTCCCGACATGGGCAGCTTCATGTTCTGTAACAGCGCCATGCCCGGCATCATGAGTTGCCGCAGCTTCATGATCTGAGGCCATAGCCGAAACCGAAAATATACAAAAGATACTTAGCAAAAAAAATGTCAATACCCATTTTCCAAATTTCATGTATCAGTTACCTCCTGCTGAATAAAAGATCCTCTAATTATACAATCCATAGAGTACGATTTCTTATACTCTGCACAATTTTATTGGACACGCTTCCAAGCACAAAGGCAGCGGTAGCGGATAATCCTCTCCGCCCAACCACCAGTAAGTCATAGTCTCCTTTTCTAGCTTCTGCTATGATATCTCTGGCGATTCCAACCTCTTTGTCTTGAATCTTCGATTCAATCTTATTATCAGGAAATCCCGCATCCAATAAAATGGTCCGGCATTTTTCCATTATCTTTGTGGCCATTTTTTTCTTTTCGCTGACCAGCCATTTCAGCTCAACCAGTTTTTCCGAAAAATGCGGAAGGGCAAATTCCTTTTCCAGACTGGAAGATATGAGCGGCAATACAGTAAACAGAGTTATATTAAAAAATGTGGGCTTTGCTGTAGAAGCCACATAATTGACAACCTTTATTGCATATTCTGAATCATCTAAGGCTATGAGCATCTTCATAGTTTTTTCTCCTTTAAAACAATCAGCAAATCGCCATCTGTTAAGCGGCTACCAGCCTTTGAATAGCTCCTGTCGGGCAATCTTCAAAGCAGTCGCCGCAACCCGTGCACTTCTCACCGTCAACTATTGCCAGGAATTTATCGATTATTATAGCATTTTCCGGGCATGCTTTTCTACATTTTGCACAGCCCTGACAGCCAGCGTCGCATATTGCCTTAACAACTTTTCCGCCGTCATGGGAACTGCAAAGAGTTGCAACTTTTTGTGATTCTTTTATCAACGTGGGAATATGGCGAGGACAGATAGCTACACATGTGCCGCAACCGGTACAGAGTTCCTTATCCACTACAGGCAGCCCATCATCACCCATTGTCAAAGCTCCGAATGGACAATTCGCAACACAGGTGCCAAGGCCGAGACAGCCATACATGCAACTTTTGTCTCCTCCGGAAAGCAAAACAGCCGCCCGGCAGTCTAATACGCCTTTGTAATTGTATTTTCGTTTTGCAGCGGTATGGGTGCCCTTGCAAAATATACTGACTATATCCCTTTCGGCTGCTTCAGCGGATACTCCGAGAACAGCGGCAATCGCCTCTGCCACATCATCGCCCCCGACCTTACAGGCATTAGGCGGGGCATCGCCTGCCACCATAGCAACAGCGCACTCACTGCAGCCGGCATAGCCGCATCCTCCACAGTTTGCGCCGGGAAGGCACTCATCTACCGCAACAACTTTTGGATCAACATAGACATAAAAAACTTTTGACGCAATTCCCAGTATAACACTCAGAACCAGGCCGATGCCGCCCATTGCTGCCACCGCATTTAATATAGGTCCCATAAAATTTGCCACCTCCTAAAAAGACACGAACTTCGTGGTGAAAAAAACATAATAAAAAAGCTCTAATAATTATGACCGTTCACAGTATATAACTGCCTGCGAATATAATGGACTGCCTATTCTGTCAAGTGAAAAAAGACAATTCAACCAAATTACAGCAAGGGTGCAAACACATTTATTTCCAAAACACTTGACAAGTTATATTATTTTTGTAAAAAGTCTTGAAAGCTTTTTTACATTATGGTACGGGAGCTCAGATTTGATTTTACACCCACTTGTTTAACCATATGTTGAAAGGATAAAATATAATATGATCTCTAACAAAGAACTTCAGATAGCTTATGGTCTGGCTATTATTTTACTGGTTGTGGGTGTTTTAAGTTATGCTGTTTGTCCTGCCAAGACTCCGGATCAACCGGTCAGGTTAATGTTTAAATGCGTTGCAGGAAAGGTTTTATTTGATCACAACACACATACTGCAGAATCAGGTTACGGCATCTCATGCACTGGCTGTCATCATAATCTTGAAGAAGGTGAGACAGAACCCCAGGCATGCGGAGAATGTCATGAACTTGAAAGCCAGGACGAAGATATGCCAAGCAGGTCTGATGCTTTCCATACCCAATGCATCGATTGTCATAAGGAAGCTGAAGCAGGACCTGAAAAATGTGAATTATGCCATGTAATGTAAGCAGATAACCTTTTTTGTTATCTGCTTTTTTTTATGCTTTTTAACTGTGGAGATCGTCAGATTGAATAAAAAAACCCGTCCGCTTCGCCTGTATTGCCAGTCATATAGGCCTGACCGCCATTGAACAGCGCCCAGGCGAAGCGAGCGAGTTGAGAGCTAAGAAAGGTTGAACTATGATAAAAAGATCTTTCATCGGTTTGTTAAAGCCACGACTTGAATATGGATCTATTGAAGATACTCCTTCCCTTAAGCAAATCCCAACCTCAAAAGAGATTACCCTTTTATCAAACTGTCCATTTGACAAAAAAAAGCTGTTATTGAAAAAAAAGGCGGCTGTTAAAACCGGCCAGAAGCTTTTACTCTACAAGGAAAGTGATGAATATGTTGTTTCAAGTGTTACAGGGAAAGTATCATCAATATCCGCATATACAGGTGATTTTGGCCGATCTTATACTGCCATCGCAATTGAGGTGGCTGATAATGAAGAGATAGATGATGGGTTTAAGTTTGCCGCAGGCGGATCAAAGGATGCCACTCTCGAAACCGTCGAAAATTATCTTGCGTTTGCTCCGGGCAACCCGCCGGTTAAGCTGTTTTCCGACAAAGACAAACCTATAAATACAATCGTTGTTTGCTGTGCTGACAGCGATCTATTAATAACAACAAACCAGCATGTTGTTAAATCCGATATTGATGCAATAAAAAATGGAATAAGTATCCTGAAAACAATAACCGGGGTTAATGATATTATAATGGTCGCTTCACAAAGCCAGATGCATGAAGTCTCCGCGACAGGTGAAAAAGTAAATCAGGTTAATGATACATATCCATCAGCGCTCCCACATCTTATTATGAAAGATATCCTGGGCAAGGTGGTGCCGGCCGGGAAAAACCCTGAAGATATCGGGGTATGTTTTATCAGCGCTGAAGCGGTTGCATCTATCGGAAATGCTTTTAACAGCGGCCAGATACCTGTAACAAAAATTTTTACTCTTGTTAAGAAAGACGGCTCTAAATCACTTGTATCTGCCAGAATCGGAACACCGGCAAGCGAAGTATTCAAGGCTTTTAATATTACCCTGAACGAAAATGACAGGCTAATATTCGGCGGCCCCATGACAGGCTCCTCTGTCTATTCAGAGGATCATCCAATTCAGCCTGACACCGATGCCATTATGGTCCAGGATAAAGACGATATACCTGTTATTTCAGATTACCCTTGCACAAACTGCGGCGACTGCATAAGAGTATGCCCTGCAAATCTTCAGATTGACATGCTTGTCCGGTTGCTTGAAGGCGGATATTATCAAGAGGCCGCAGATCAGTACGATCTGTATTCATGTATTGAATGCGGTCTTTGCAGTTATGTCTGTGTATCGGGAATGCCGATATTCCAGTATATCAGGTCGGCAAAATATGAGCTTAGCCGGGCAAATACAGCGGAGGCAACTAATGGCTGATAACAACGTGGCTGATAATAAAAAATTCATAGTTTCACACGCCCCTTTCTGGCACGATGGAAGCAGAATATCGCTGCGAAATTATAATATCGCGCTTGCAGCTCTCCCGGCAATACTGCTTGGCATCATTTACTATGGCATGCCGGCCGTCGGTGTTATATCACTTTCCATCTCCTCTGCAATTATCTGGGAATTTGTGTTCTGCCGTGTAGCAAAACGTTCAGTTACCATTGGAGACGGCAGCGCAGCCATTATCGGCATGTTATTCGGCATGCTTTTGCCTGCAACAGCGCCGTGGTGGCTTGTAATAATTGGAACATTTGTTGCCGTTGTTATTGGGAAACAGATCTACGGCGGGATCGGAGCCAATCCTTTTAACCCTGTTGTTGTTGCAATTGCCATTGTCATGATATCATGGAAAGATATCTTTGATTTTAACGAAGCGCTTATGAATTACGATTTAGATTTTGTTATGGTCTATCCGCTTGCCGCCCTGAAACATTTAGGCGTATCTGCTGTTGATTCATTCAGCATGGGCGATCTTTTAATGGGCAAACAGTCAGGAGGAATAGGTTCGACATTTGGACTTGGCCTTATTGCCGGCGGAATCTATCTCATTATCAGAGGGATTATAAGGTGGGAAATATCTCTTTCCTTTTTAGCCGGCATCTTTATAGCCGCTCTGATATTTAACATGACCGATTCTGCGCGTTATGCAGGCCCGGTTTTCCATCTCTTTGCAGGTTATACTTTGATCGGGGCATTTTTCCTTGCAACCGAAGATTCCTCTTCACCGGTCAATTTTATTCCCATGCTTATTTACGGCGCGGGCGCAGGTTTCTTGACAGTGCTCATCAGAAATATTGGCGTCTATATTGATGGCGTGATCTTTGCGATCCTGATTATGAACCTTGTAAGCCCGCTTTTAGATAAGATCAGACCAAAAGCGATTGGAAAGGTAGCTTAAAATGCGTGAAATAATAAAAATGATCGTAGTCCTAACTGTGCTTAGCGCTTTCTCAGGAGGCCTTCTTGCCGCAGTCCGAGGCGGAACAATGGAAAAAATCGAATACCAGCAGTTAGTGTTTGTTAAGGGGCCTGCAATAAGGAGTATTTTTGAGGGATGTTCCAATGATCCTATTGTTGACCGCTTTAAAATCAAGGACGGCGATATTGAAAGAAGCTTTTTCGTGGGTGTGTTTGACGGGAAGGCCGATACAGTAACATTTGAAAGCTTTGGAAAGGGTTTCGGCGGTGATATCGGCCTTATGGTTGGTGTAAACATAAATGACGACAAGATTATCGGCATGAGTGTAACCACCCACAGTGAAACGCCAGGCATAGGTTCCAAGGCAAAAACAGATCCTAAATTTTCAAATCAATTCAAGGGATTATCCGCTGTTGAACCCTGTAAGGTCAAGCCGGATGGCGGAGAGATCGACGCCATGTCCGGAGCCACTGTTACCTCAAAAGGTGTTTGTGTCGGCGTAACAGAGGCCGGAAATATTTATAAACGTTTAAAACCTCAGATTGCTGAAAAAATAAAGGAATTTAAGTAGGGAGTAAAAGATGGCTAAGACTATCACTCAGGAATTCGTCAAAGGTCTGTGGGATGAGATACCACCATTCAGGCTTGTGCTTGGCCTCTGTCCCACACTTGCTGTTACTAAAAGTGTAGAAAACGGACTCGGAATGGGTGTGGCTGTAGTCTTTGTTCTGGTATGTTCAAATATGCTGGTTTCATTACTGCGGAATATAATCCCTTCAAAAGTAAGAATAGCCTGTTTTATTATTATTATCGCAACATTTGTTATTGTTGTAGAACTTGTTATGCAGGCTTATGCATATCCGCTTTTTTTAACGCTTGGAATATTCATACCTCTTATTGTCGTTAACTGTATTGTGCTTGGACGCGCCGAGGCATTTGCATACAAAAACGGTGTTGTCCGTTCAATAGTGGATGGATTTGGAATAGGTATCGGGTTTACAATTTCTCTGGTTGCCATCGGCGCTTTACGGGAGGTATTTGGCAGCGGCACCTTTTTCGGAATGTCTGTATTTGGGCCCTCCTTTCAGCCTTTTACATTCATGATCGAGGCGCCCGGCGCTTTTGTGTGTCTTGGGCTTATGCTCTGTATGATGAACCTTGCAGGAAATAAATAGGAGAAAATCTAATGGGCGATTATATACTCCTCGCGATAAGCTGCATCCTTGTTAACAATATTCTGCTTGCCCAGTATCTGGGTTGCTGTCCTTTTATGGGGACTTCAAAGAAAATGGAGACAGCAATTGGAATGGGTATGGCTGTAGTCTTTGTTCTGGTTATGGCCGGCGCAATAACATGGCTTATCGAGGCATATATCTTAAAGCCTGTCGGCCTTGAATATCTTAGAACTATTGCTTTTATCATTGTAATAGCCTCCCTTGTACAGTTTGTTGAGATGTTCTTAAAAAAGAGCATTCCCGCGCTGTATAAAGGTCTTGGAATCTTTTTGCCGCTGATTACAACTAACTGCGCTGTAATGGGGGTTTGCCTGATAAATATCAATGAAGAGTATACATTTTTGCAGAGCCTTGTTACGTCGTTTAGTTATGCGGCTGGTTTTGGTCTTGCCCTTGTTCTTTTTGCGGGAGTGCGTGAACGCATACTCCTGGCCAGGGTTCCAAAACCGCTCGAAGACACCGCTATTGGGCTTGTTACTGCGGGAATGCTTGCTCTTGCGTTTTTTGCATTCAAAGGAATGGCTTAAAACGGCTTGAAATTAGAAATTGGAAATTAGAAATTAGGGAAAGATGATTTGCAAGCCCCCCTCTGACTTGTCTGGAAATAAAATACCGCTTAAATTTTCTCGCTCGTGCCTGCACCAAAAAATCGAAATTTATCATTGATTAATATAAATTTTCAGATTCTCACCACGCCAGGGCGTGGCCAAGCTCGCAAAGAAAAAAATAAAACTTAGCGTCTTAGTCCGCCAAAGTACTTTGGCGGACTAAGACAATATTTTTTAACATAGTGTTATTCCCCAGATTTCTGCTCGACTTTGACGTTGCCGTGTGCAGGGGGGGGGTGTTATTCTTCAAACTTTCCGTCTTTCGTGTTTTCCTGTCTGCGTGCGGACACGCACAGGCAGGCGTGACTGTTTTTTAATTTTATAGAAAAAGGCTGATATTTTGGCAACTGAAGAAGGTATTGTAACAAAGGTTTATTCTTCTACAGCATGGGTTAAATGCAGCAAATCCGCCGCATGTGAGACATGCAAGGCAAAAGGTTTTTGCGATACAATGGGAGGGGGTGATGA
>JAPVVG010000168.1 GCA_028571455.1 Desulfobacteraceae bacterium
GGAATACCTGATAGCCGTGCGGCTCGTGCTACATTTCTACCATTGACTCCGAAGCCGATTATAATAAGGTGGTCTTTTTTACTCTTAACCTTTATCTCTGAAACAGGATAAAAACCCGATATTAACCTTTTTGGTAGCGGCAACAATAGAATAATATCAGCTATTCGTGGCGCCAGGGTTATAATGAATGGTGTCGCGGCCATGCTAAGCACAGAAAAAGCCAGAAACATCTGATAAATATTTCCGGTAAGCAAACCATGTTCAACACCGGTCTTGGATAAAATGAAAGAAAATTCACCAACCTGACTTAGTGCAAGGCCAACCAGGATTGAAGTACGAAAAGGGAATCCTAATAAAACTGTTGCAAAACAGGCAATGATGGATTTTATAACCAAAATTCCCAAGGCAATCAGCGCAATGGTTCCCGGGTGCCGGAAAAGAAAGCCTACATCCAGCAACATGCCGATGGAAACAAAAAAGAAACTTGTGAAAACGTCACGAAAGGGTAAAATGCTTCCGAGCGCCTGATGACTGTATTCGGATTCGGAAATAATCAATCCTGCTAAAAAAGCGCCAAGGGCAAGGGAAAGACCCGCGCTGGAAGTTATCCACGCAACTGCGAGGCAAATTACAACTATGCTCAAAATGAAAAGTTCCCGGCTTCGTGTCCGGGCGATTTGATACAATACCTGTGGTACAATCCATTTAGCGCTGACGATCACCAACCCGATGATTCCGATCCCTTTGGCAATAAGAATAAGGACGGATTCGCCTGTACCCCCTGGTGCTCCGGCCAGTAAAGGCGTAATCAATATCATTGGAACAATAATAATGTCCTGAAAAATCAAGATGCCAAGAGCAGTACGCCCATGGGGGCTATCAACTTCAGCTCTTTCCTGGATCAGTTTGAGAACAATGGCCGTGCTGGAAAGGGATATAAGAAATCCTATAAAGATTGAGTTGCCAACAGGTTGGCCCAGTTGCCTAACTATAACAAAAGTAACCAAAAATGTAAGCAACACCTGAATCGAGCCTCCCATGAGGACTGATTTCTTGATTTGCAGCAGCTTTTCAAGTGAGAGTTCGATTCCAATAGTAAAAAGCAATAACACAATACCGACTTCAGCTAAAAGTTCAACTTCATGAACCGCCTTTACCAGTCCAAGTCCGTAAGGCCCGGCCAATATCCCGGCAAGAAGAAATCCCACAATTGCCGGCACTCGAAGTCGATGGCATATAAAGAGAATAGCAATGGACAGCACAAATATGATAACAATGTCATTTAGCAGCGGTATTCCCATATTCTAATTTGCCTTCTGATTTTATAGAGCAAAATCGATTTGTTCATTAAAGTCACCAAGACCAAGAAAATTATATACTATTTTTCCTCTTGTAATTGCCAAAAATTTTACATTCTGTGATTGACAACAATTATAGTATCAATATAGTAAAACAATAAATTTTAAAATTCCTTTTAATTTAAATATATTATGAGGCAAAAATCAAATAATGTCAATAAATTTGGCTGTATATGGAAATTAAAGACCTTTCAAATGAACAATTAGCCGGGCAGCGCCTGATGGTCGGGTTTGACGGAACCGAGCTAAACAATGACCTTAAGTTGCTGATCGATACAATAAAGGTTGGAGGGATAATTCTTTTTGCCAGGAATTTATCTTCTCCAGAGCAAATCAAAGACCTGTGCTTATCCGCACAGGAATATGCATTAAAATGCGGGCAGCCGGCGCTATTTATATCCATCGATCAGGAAGGCGGACAGGTGGCCAGGCTGAAACCCCCCTTTACTCAGTTCCCTGGCAATCCAAAAATGAAAAGGGAAGAAGACGCAATCAACTTTGCACGGGTTACAGCAAAAGAGCTTAAAGGGGTTGGAATAAACATGAACATGGCTCCTGTCCTGGATGTGGCTCAAAAAGGAATAAACAGTGTAATGGCGGGCAGGGCCTTTGGCAGTAATCCTGCCTGGGTATCAAAACTGGGCGTTAAAGTAATAGAAAATTTGCAGCAAAATAAAGTTATGGCTGTTGCAAAACACTTCCCTGGAATAGGACGCACTACCTTGGATTCGCATCTTGATATGCCGACTTTAAAAACAGATTTAATCTCTATGGAATCTGTTGACCTTTTGCCGTTTAAGGCCGCGATAAAGCATGATGTGGCCGGCATTATGCTGTCGCATATACTTTGCAAACAAATCGATCCTGATTGGCCTGCGAGTTTGTCGGGCCGTATCGCTGTCGACATTTTACGAAAACAGATGGGGTTTAATGGGATTGTTATTACAGACGACCTGGACATGGGGGCAATAAAAAAGCGTTTTGACATCAAAACAATAATCACGCGGATTCTGGCGGCTGATATAGACATTGCCCTTATATGTCACAAAAGTCCAAATATTGAGCTTGCATTTAATGAAATATTAAATGGGCTTAAAGTTTCCAGCCAAATAACGGAAAAAGGCAAGGAATCTGTCAGGAACATATTGAATCTTAAAAAAAAGTATCTTAATTAATAAAAGTTTAGGAGGTTTTACTAATGCGGGCTATCATAACCGGAGTCGGACATTTTGTTCCAACTCGAAAACTAACAAATAAAGATTTAGAACAGATGGTGGAAACAAATGATGAGTGGATTGTCAGCCGTACAGGAATAAAGGAAAGAAGGATTCTGGGAAAAGATAAAGGAACATCTTATATGGCCGTAAGAGCTGCGAAGAAAGTGCTTAAGCAGACAAATACTGCGCCAGATGAACTTGATTTAATCATTGTTGCAACATCAACTCCGGATATGCTTGTTCCCCCAACAGCGGCATTTGTTCAAAGCAAACTCAATGCCTCTAAATGCTGGGGATTTGACATCAACGCTGCCTGCTCAGGGTTTGTTTACGGTTTAGCAACCGCTTCAGGCTTTATAGAAACCAAAAAACATAAAAAAATTATGGTGATTGGGGTCGATAAAATGAGCTCTATCATTAATTATGAAGACAGAAACACCTGTCTTATATTCGGAGATGGTGGAGGAGCTGTTTTGATGGAACCATCAAACGAGGATGATCTCGGAGTGGAAGATTTTATTTTCCATCTCGACGGCTCAGGCATAAAACACCTTAATGTGCCGGCTGGAGGCAGTTTAATGCCAGCCTCTCATGAAACCGTTGACAAAAAAAAGCACTGCATTTATCAGGCCGGCAAAAAAATCTTTAAGTATGCTGTAACCGAGATGTCGGATATTTCTCTAAAAGTTATTGGCAAAAACAAACTCACAAGCAAAGATATCAAACTGCTTATCCCGCATCAGGCCAACCGCAGAATAATCGATGCTGTATCAAAAAAGATAGGGCTTAGAGATGATCAGGTAATAATCAACATTGAAAAATACGGCAATACAACGGCAGGCACAATACCGATTGCCATGTCAGAAGCTTATCAAAAAGGGATGATGAGCAAAGGTGACTGGATACTTATTTCAACATTCGGCGCCGGTTATACCTCGGGGAGCTTGCTGCTTAAATGGGCTATGGATTAAATAACCTTTTGATAATGAATGAATCTAAGGCAGTAGCGATTTTGCGGACAATAAAACTAACCCACCTCAAACAATTAACCTTTTAAAGCAACATAATAAATTTCTTTGGAATAGAGGTATAGTGTCGCAAAGGTATTTTTCATTACCTCTGTTGGCAGAACTTGCGGGACATCCATTAGTTTATAAGTTGACGTGGCAATTGAACTGAAGAATGCAGTTGACTGTGTTGAATAAGTCTGATGCGAAATTTCCAAGGAAGCGTCCACCGGGAGAAGGGGGAGGTTATAAAATGGGTAAAGGTTATCTGGTGCTTGGTGAACTTGTCGATTTCATAACCGGCGAAACCATAAAAGATACACATGACGAGCGCTATAAACAAAAATTAGCCCGTTTGCTTGTTGATGATAAGGGTTATCAAAAAAATGAAATCAAAGCCGGTTGTGAACTTCATGTAAAAGCTGGAGATAAAAGCGCAATTTTAATTGTTGATTTTATGGTTACCTTATCAGGAAAAATCTGCATGATAATTAAATATGCCCCGGGCTCCCTGGTAACCAGATGCCGGCCCGCGCTTGCCGTATCAAGACTTGTTGCCGGTTATCAGGTGCCTGTCGTTGTTGTATCAAACGGAAAAGATGCAGAGATTATTGATGGTTCAACAGGAAAGGTAATTTCGCATAATCTTGAATCCATACCTTCAAAATCTGAAATCCTTTCTATTGCCGAACATACTGGTTTTACGCCAATTTCGGAAAAGCAAGCCATGATGGAAGCTCGAATTATTTATGCTTTTGAAATTAATGACAGTTGCCAAATATGACGCGACTTATTTTTTTCTTGCATTTCTTAATGTTGTTATATATGCGATAGTTTTGCAAATAAGGATTTAAAATTAAGACTCACTACAGTTGGAGACCTTTGAATTTTGTCAGAAATAGTCTGAATCATCATTCCCGTGAAAACGGGAATCCAGTATTCTCAATTAGTTATAGATTCCCGCTTTCGCGGGAATGACAGGAAGGGGACGTTTTGCAAAGGTCTCTACAGTTGATTAAACTGCAACATCAGGAGGTAAAGGCATAGCAATATTCAGACATACAAACAGACCAGCCAGATCAAACAGAGTAAACATTAATAATAGGATAAGAGCAAAAGAGGTAAGGGTGATAGATCCTGACGGCAATCAGATCGGCATTATTCCAACTTATAAGGCGCTCGCAACGGCCGCTGATTTTGGTCTTGACCTGGTAGAAATTTCTCCTAACGCAGACCCTCCTGTTTGCAAAATAATGGATTATGGGCGGTATAAGTATCAACTGACCAAGAAACTACAGGAAGCAAAAAAGAAACAAGCCTCATTCCAGGTAAAAGAGATAAAGATACGTCCAAAGACCGGAGATCATGATCTGCAGACCAAGATAGGTCATATAAAGAAATTTATCGGCAAAAAGGATAAGGTCAAGGTAACCGTTGTTTTTAGAGGCCGGGAAATTACACTATCCCAGCGCGGCAGGGATTTACTGAAAAGAGTTGCTGAAGAAATCGACGATATAGCATTTGTGGAGCAGCATCCCAAATTTGAGGGACGCAGCATGGTGATGGTTCTATCGCCAAAATAATAACCGGAAACCAGATTAATAATAATTTCCTTAATGAGACCTTTTAAAAAAGGTTTCGATGGCGTGGGCTGGCATTTGTCGATTGCTCACGCCATCGATTTTTGAGCTGCATAAGGAGAAAACATAACATGCCAAAGATCAAGACAAATAGAGCTGCTGCAAAACGTTTCAAAAAAACAGGCACAGGCAAATTCGTCTTTTCAAAATCGAATGCAAGTCATATACTAACTAAAAAGACCACCAAGCGTAAGAGGTCTTTGAGACAGGGCCAGATTATCGACAAATCCAACAAAAAGGAAATACGGCTGCTTCTTCCTAATACCTAAGATGAGCGATTAGCTCTTAGTAATTAGCTGTTAGCTCTTATTATCTCAGGTGGTTACCAGCGATTAGATTTTCACCTCCGCCAACGGGCTCTGGCGGATTGACCTTTAGCAATATATTGAAATTATTTTGCTAACTGCTAAAAGCTAACTGCTAAAAGCTCAATTGAGGTAATAAGTTGAGTGGTAGCCGAACTTGAATATTTTCAGGAGTAAATTATGCGCATTAAGAGAGGTTTTAAAGCAAGAAAACGTCGCAATAAGGTTTTGAAATTAGCCAAAGGATTTCGTGGAGGTCGCAGCAAATTATTTCGCACCGCTGCTGATGCAGTAGACAAAGCGCTTATGTATGCTTATCGGGATCGAAGAGTTCGCAAAAGGGATTTTCGCAGACTCTGGATTCTCAGGATTAACGCAGCAGTCCGCATGAATGACATGTCATACAGTAAATTTATCCACGGGTTAAAAGTCGCGAACATCGAGCTTGACCGCAAGGTGCTTGCAGAGCTGGCGATATCCGATCCTTTAGCATTTACACAGATAGCCAACCTATCTGCGCAACAGATATAAATTTTGGTAAGCGTTCACGGTTGTCAGTTATACAGTTCACGGTTAACAGTTGATCAAAACATATAAAAAACTGTAAACCGTGAACGGTTACAATTTTTGTATACCCTCCGACAAAAGTCTCAAGGAATGTAAAGTAACAAGTGGATAAAAATATTGAACAGATTCAACAAGAGGCGCTTAAAGAGCTTGAAGCCGCTTCTGACAGCAAAAAGATTAATGATCTTTCAGTAAGATATCTGGGGCGAAAAGGGGCTGTTACTCAATTCTTAAGAACTATTTCAAGCCTGCCACAGAAAAAAAGAGCAGACGCGGGAAAAAGGGCAAATGAAATAAAGAAGAGCCTGGATAAAGCCTTCAAGGAAGCATTAATACGGATAGAAGCCAGGTTAGCAGCAATTGAAGACAGCATTGATGTTTCGCTGCCCGGAAGAATTGTAAGCCAGGGTTCTTTGCATCCCATTACACAAATTACCCGGCAAATATGTGATATTTTTTCCAGGCTGGGTTTTGCTATAGCTGAAGGGCCTGAAGTTGAAACAGATTATTATAATTTTGAAGCCCTTAACATCCCGAAAAATCATCCTGCCAGGGATATGCAGGATACCTTTTATATATCACGAAATATAGTTCTGCGCACTCATACCTCTCCGATTCAGCCCAGAATAATGGAAAAACAGGAGCCCCCATTAAGGATTATTGCCCCCGGTAAGGTCTACAGGTGCGATTCCGATTTGACACACACGCCGATGTTTCAGCAGGTGGAAGCCCTTCTTGTGGATAGGCAGGTGTCTTTCGGAGATCTCAAGGGGATACTTACCACCTTTATTCACCAGATTTTTGACGACCAGACAAGCCTGAGATTTCGGCCCAGTTTTTTCCCTTTCACAGAACCAAGCGCAGAGATCGATATACGCTGCGTCATGTGCAAGGGAAAGGGGTGCAGGATCTGTTCTCAAACAGGATGGCTCGAAATAATCGGCGGCGGTATGGTTCACCCTGCTGTGTTTGAAAATGTCGGATACGACACATCCATTTTTACGGGATTTGCCTTTGGAATGGGTATAGAACGGATTGCCATGCTGAAATACGGAATTGATGACATCCGCAAATACTATGAAAACGACATAAAATTTTTAAGGCAGTTTTAATATGAAGGTTAGTTTAAGCTGGTTAAAAGACTATATCTCCATTGACATGAATATTGATGACTTAGCCGATTCCCTTACCATGGCCGGGCTTGAAGTCGAATATGTTTCAGATAGATACAGTTATCTCAACAGCGTTATGGTAGGACGTGTTGTCGAAGTCGAAACGCATCCCAATGCCGATAAACTTAAGCTTTGTCATGTGGATATCGGCAAACGGAGTATTCCTGTTGTTTGTGGTGCGCCGAATGTAAAAAAGGGTATTCTTGCGCCATGCGCTCTACCCGGCACTGTTTTTCCAAACGGAACCTTGCTGGAAAAACGCTCTATCATAGGAGAGGTATCGGAAGGAATGCTTTGCAGCGCTGTTGAATTAGGCCTTGGAGCAAACAGCAGCGGCATAATGGAGCTTAAAGAAAATCTTACTGTTGGAAATAAGCTTCATCAAGCCCTTGACCTGTCAGACCCTGTGCTTGAAATCGATCTTACTCCAAACAGGCCGGACTGCCTCAGTGTAATTGGGACGGCACGGGAAATTGCGGCATTTCAAAAAACAAAACTAACCTACCCGGTAATTAGCCTTCCTGAATCTGATGAAGATATTGCCGATTTTACCTCGGTTACAATATTAGATCCTGATCTTTGTCCCAGATACAGCGCACGACTTGTTTTCGATATTAAAATTGCGCCATCACCTTTCTGGCTGCAGGATCGCCTGATATCGCTCGACCTAAAACCTATAAATAATATTGTTGATATCACCAATTTTGTGATGATGGAAACCGGCCAGCCGCTTCATGCCTTTGATTTTGACCGCCTTGCGAAAAACAAAATAGTTGTGCGAACAGCTAAAAAAGGTGAAACATTAACAACCATTGACCAGAAACAGCGCCTTCTTTCTCTGGAAATGCTCATGATCTGCGATGGTGAAAAACCGGTGGCTCTTGCAGGCATTATGGGCGGGCTCGATTCTGAAATTAGGCGGTCCACGACAAGGATTCTGCTTGAAAGCGCATATTTTGACCCCGTCTGCATTCGTAAAACTTCTAAAAAAACAGGGCTTGCCTCAGATGCGTCCCATCGTTTTGAACGCGGAACAGATCCCAACGGCACGATCACGGCATTAAATCGGGCAACGCAACTCATTGCAGAAATTTGCAACGGCAATATAATTGGCAATATAATTGATGAATATCCAAAACCTGTGTCTGACAGGGTAATCACCCTTAGCGTTGACTCTACAAATCGGAGGCTGGGTACCAAGTTAAGCCAAAATGATATTGAGCAATACTTAAGTTCTATTGAATTTAAGGTTGAAAAGATTGATGATGATCAACTTCGAGTTATTCCGCCATCTTTCAGGGTGGATATAAGTGGATTTGAAGACCTTACAGAGGAAGTTGCACGTCTTTACGGTTATAACCATATTGAAACAACCTTTCCGCTTATACCGGCCGAAGCTGTTAAACCGTCAAAAAAAATCGATTCAAGGTATCGTATCAAGCGCCTGCTTGTGGGTCTTGGTTTTACCGAAACGATAACTTATAGCTTTATCAACAAATTGTCATGCGATCGTCTCGAGCTTAAATCGGATGATCAGAAAAGACGCTTAATGAATGTATTAAATCCTATTGCAGAGGATCAATCGGTTTTGCGGACATCGCTTATTCCAGGCCTTCTCGAAACAATGCATTACAACATAACTATGCAGAATAAGAATCTTAAGCTGTTTGAAATCGGCAATGTCTTTTTCAATACCGGCAAAGAGGACAGCCAGCCTGATGAGGTTGAAATGTTGGCAGGCCTATGGACTGGAAAGAGGATGGATGACTCCTGGCTTTCCAGGGGAAAAAGCTGTGATTTTTATGACATAAAAGGGGCTGTTGAAGAGCTTTTAAGAAATCTGCGCATAACAAACATAAAGTTTACCCGCATGCGGCCTGAACACTGCTGTTATACAAAACCAGGATATACTGCCCAACTTGTTGTTGGAAATAAATCAATAGGCATTCTCGGAGAGGTTCTTCCTCAAGTACGTAAGAATTATGATCTAAAACAACAGGCGTATATTTTTGAACTTAATGCCGACAATTTCATTGAACTTATACCTGATATTAAGTCGGCAAAACCGCTGCCAAAGTTTCCGTCAACATCCAGAGATGTCACCCTGATTGTCGATAAGGATATCGAGGCGTTTAATATTATAAAAAGTGTTGAAGTCCTTAACGAAGATCTGGTAGAAAGTTTATATTTATTTGATGTTTATAAAGGAAGTCCGATCCCGGCCGGCAAAAAAGGCATCTCACTGAGAATAACATACAGATCGGCCTTTGAAACACTTGAGGATAAAATGATAAATTCCCTTCACAAGGACATTACAGGCAGGCTGGCAAAGGAGTTTAATGCGATACTTCCTGTGTGATCAATCTTGACGATTACGAGTTTATTGTTTTTTTACGTATGCAAAGTAACGGGCCATATCAAAAAGAATTACCGGACAAACTATACTTTAAGATCGGAGAGGTCGGCGAAATTGCAGAGCTTCCAACATATGTATTAAGATTTTGGGAAACCGAGTTCACAAGGATAAAACCAAAGAGGACATCTTCAGGCCAGAGACTGTATAGCAAAAACGATGTTGAGCTTATCCTGAAAATCAAGCATCTTTTACATGACAGAAAATATACCATCCAGGGTGCAAAGCAGCAGCTTAAATCCAAAGAGCCTGAAAAAAAGGCGGATTCTTCGACAAACATACTCGGTGATATCCGATCAGAACTTAAAAACATCCGTGATCTTCTTGCCTGATCCTTGATTTTCTTTCCCGTCCATTAGCCTTTCCCTTCTGACCGAGATTAACCAACCCCTTTCCGGGAGCAGCCCTGGCAAGCGGTACTGTGAGTGGTTACGTGAAATTTGAAGAGAAAAAAAAGAGATTGAGAGAGCTTTATAATAGGTTTGAAACAGAGGCTCAAGAATATAAAAAGCTGGCTGTCTGCAAACCCGGTTGCGCTTATTGCTGCATACATTTTGGATCAGTCGATATTATAACCCTTGAAGGGCTTATAATCAGGCAGCATATAAATAGTTTTGCAAAGCTTTTGAAAAGCGAGGTTAAGAAAAAAATCGCTCAAAACAGGAAGCTAAAGGAAAAACAGAAAATTGCTCAATGCCCTTTTTTGAAAAAAGACCAAACCTGTTTAATATATGATATACGACCTTTCAGTTGCCGGCAACTTTATTCCTTGCGAAAATGTGAAGGGCGTGGGCCTATGGTTCACCGTCAGGCAGTGGATTTAGCTCAAAATACTGTTAAAAAACTACAACACTTGGATTATACAGGATATTCTGGGCATATCAGCTTTATTTTACACCTTCTTGACAAACCGGAATTTAGAAAGCTTTACATGGCAGGAGGGGTCGATCCGGGTCAAATTATGGAGTTTGGAAAATCACACGGCATTATTATTAATTCCAGCAAATGAGAACATTTTCTCTTTAAAAATTTATTTCAGCCTCTACTGCTTAAAGCTTTTGATAAATAAAATACTCAAGTTTCGCAACTTGAGTAACATAATCAAAAAAAAGTTAATGGCGTGCAACAGCTAAGGATGCGGGTTATCAATGGTTGTCAATTGTTTGTTGACACGCATTGCTTTTTATGATTTGAAAATTTTTTACAGCCTTGCTTTCAGGAGCGATTCGATCATAAGGAAGGCTGCTATTTTAGAATTTGCTCTCGTAGTTCATTTTATAGAAAATTTGAAAGGCAGCCAATGAAACAAAAATATTTAATCCTTAAAAATGACGAAAAAAACGAGTTGATAATTAAAGAGTTCTTGGAAATAAATAAAGAAATGTTTTCACTTGTCTGCGAGGAGACATACGATAATAATGATATAGAATCAGCTATTGCAAAAGATAAAAAGCATCTGGTCTCTGTATTGAGAACAAATAATATGTATCCTGTTTGGTTATATGCAGACAAATTAGCCGAATCGATTATAACTATGTATGGCACAAAACATAAAGAGCCTATTAAACTTCTTTTTGATGATGCTGAATCGTTTTCAAAAACCCAGGAAAAGGTTGTAGCTTTAGAAGTGGTTGATGAAGATAAGGTGCCTGAGGATGATGAATTGCTTGAGGATGATTTTGATAGTCATAAAATATTAAAAAATAATTGTACCATTAAAGTGGCAGATGATGAGCCGGATGACGATGAGGTTGATCACGAAGAAGAAATATGAAGAAATCCTGATATTTCAGGAGAGAAGCACCCCCTCTATGAAAGGATCAATCGCTCCGTCTAAAACATTATATACATTGCCGATTTCAAGATTTATCCGGTGATCCTTAACCATTTGATATGGTTGCAGAACATATGATCTGATCTGGCTTCCCCAGGCTATTTCATCTTTGCTTTCATGCAGCTCATGCATTTTTTCATCCTGCTTCAGCTTTTCAAGCTGGTAAAGCCTGGCTTTTAACACCTTCATGGACATCTCTTTGTTCCTGTGCTGTGATTTTTCCTGCTGGCACTGAACAACAATCCCGCTTGGAAGGTGTGTAATACGGACAGCGCTGTTCGTTTTATTGACATGTTGTCCTCCGGCCCCTCTCGCCCTGAAAACGTCTATACGCAAATCTTTATCACCAATATCGATTTTGATTTCTTTGTCAAGCTCCGGATAGACAAATACAGAAGCAAAGGAGGTATGCCGTTTTCCGCTTGCATTAAATGGTGAAATTCTCACCAGGCGGTGCACCCCGTTTTCTGTCTTTAAGTAGCCGTACGCATATTCTCCGTTTGCTGTAAAGGTAACACTTTTAATGCCTGCTTCATCACCAGGTTGATAATCGATTATATTGCTTTTAAAGCCTTTCCGTTCAACCCATCTCGTATACATTCTAAAGAGCATCTCAACCCAGTCCTGGGCATCAGTTCCACCGGCTCCGGCGTTAATGGAAACAATGGCATTGTTCCGGTCGTCTGCAGCGCTTAAGGTCAGGTCGAGCGAGAATTTTTTGATTCTTTCCCCGACATCCTGAACTTGCTGGATTGCTTCTTCAATTGTATCAACATCTGATTCTTCCCTGGCAAGATCAAACAGGATTTTACTTTCTTCCAGGTCATTGCAGAGCCTGTTCCATCTTTCGATTTTATTGGTAATAGATGTTCGTTCTTTTAAAACAAGCTTGGTCTCTTCAGGATTGTCCCAAAAATCTTTTTTTGCAATTAGGCGCTCAATTTCCTTTAGCCTTTTTTCTTTGCCGGCAAAGTCAAAGATAGCCTCGCAATTGTTCTAATTTCAAAAAAAGTTCCTTTATTGTTTGCTCAAGTTCTATCGACATATTATTTCCTCCATTTTTTAGTTCAGCCACAAAGGCACTAAGACACCAAAATTATAGTATAATTTGGGAATTTAGGGATTCGCCTCGCTTAATTGCGAATTTAGGGATTCAGGAATTAAGGAATTGAAGGTATCCTATTGATTTCAATCCCTCAATCCCTCAATCCCTCAATCCCTCAATCCCTCAATCCCTCAATCCCTCAATTTTATATTATAAACATATTTTAACACAAAGCAAATAGCTGTTGCAACAACACAGGCTATTGCAAACATATCTCCGAAACGGGTATAAAAGGATGTCATACCTATTAAAGGCACAGAACGTGTAACCACCGCTTCCTTAAAAAGATCTGTTTTTTCGATAATTCTGCCAACAGGATCGATAAAGCCGCTTATTCCTGTATTTGCCGACCTGATAAGGGCCCGCCTGTTTTCTACAGCTCTGAATATTGCCATGGAAAAATGCTGATAAGGAGCGCTGGTTGTGCCAAACCACGCATCATTGGTAATATTTATGAGCAATGATGCATTATTTTTTGCCATAGCTCTGGAAAGGTCTGGAAAAATAATCTCATAACAGATCTGCAAACCTAAACTATACTCCCCCCACTTAATGGTTTTGCCTTTAATACCAGGCTTGAAATCACCAACCCCTTCCACCATTTTGCCGACAAATGGCAACCATTTATTAAAAGGGATGTATTCTCCGAATGGAACAAGATGCACCTTGTCATATTTGTCGCATACCTTTCCATCCCGGCTGATCAGGTAAGCTGTATTGTAATGTTCAACAACCCCTTTTTTACGGACAAAGGAAGGGCTGCCAAACAGGAATGTTGTTCCTGCATCATTAATCCCTTTTTTAACCATGTTTGAGAGCCCGACATTATAAAGGAAATAAAAAGGGACGGCGGTTTCAGGCCAAACAACAATGTCGGGATTATTTTTTTTTGATAAAAGTGAAAGCTTAATATATTTTTTTACAGTTAAGCGTTGAAATTCAGGATTCCATTTTACAGCCTGATCAATATTTCCCTGAACAACTGCGGCTTTAATTGATGGAGAAGAGTAAACAAGTTTATCAATTGAATCTATTCGCCATTTGCCATAAGACAATACAAGGACAATAATCAGCGCAAAAACAGATATTGATCCAAAAGCGACCCTTTTTGTTACGGCCTTCCTTTTCCAGTCTTTTCCCGCCAAATAAAGAACCGCCAGAAAAATTGTCGCATTTGATAGGACAATTAAAAAGGATACGCCGTAAACTCCAAAGATGTCTGAAATCTGTATAAGAAGTAAATTGTTATATTGGGAATAACCGATAAGTTCCCATGGAAAACCAAGAAAAAAAAGGCTGCGCATATATTCAAATGCGATCCATAAAACAGGAACTGCAAATATGCAAATCGCGGGCTTTGCACATAAATTTAATAGGGTTGCTGAAAATGCCGCCGGGTAAAGAGCAAGAAAGGCGGAGAGAAGAATGAGTATAAACGTGCCTAACAGCAGGGGAAGGTGGCCGTATGTATGCATTGTATATACAAGCCAGTACAAAAGTGTTAGATAATGAACAAGTCCTGCAATAAAGCCAAGGATAAAACCTCTTTTTGGAGAAAGGTTTCTTATTGCGATTAAGAGCGGAACAAGAGCGAACCAGGCAAACAAGCTAATACCGATTTTGGGAAAAGAACCGGTAAGGAGCAATCCGCTCAATATCGCCAGGCATAATTTTAGTTTGTTAATTTTTTGGGTTTGCAATTTTTAACATCTTTCATGGTTGCGTAGCTATACGGCCTGATTTTTTAATACTCTATCATATTTTGACCGTTTCGTAAAAAGTCATTTTGCGAAATCATCAACCTTGAGTTGACATTTATTCCAGCCGTTTATAGTATTATTTTCAGGATCACTGCTGCAGGGTGAATTTAAGATGCATGACATCAAGGTTATTATTAGGGCAACAGAGATGCAGGAATATTCCGAGCGTATGCGGAGTGCCGGCAAAACTGTTGCCTTTGTGCCGACCATGGGGTTTCTGCATAAAGGACACCTGTCCCTGATAAAGGAGGGACGCAAACTCGGGGATTATCTGGTTGTCAGCATTTTTGTAAATCCCTCCCAGTTTTCTCCAGGGGAAGATTTTGAATCATACCCAAGAAATTTTGACAAGGATCTTAAGCTATTGCAAAAAGAGGGTGTAGATGTAATTTTTTCTCCAAATGAAGATGAGTTGTATCAGGATGGCTTTCAGACATATGTAGAGCTAAAAAATCTTCCGAACCATCTTTGCGGAATTTCCAGGCCCATATTTTTTCGAGGGATTGCGACAGTTATTACAAAGCTGTTTAACATTGTAAGGCCGCATATTGCCATATTCGGTCAGAAAGATTACCAGCAGCTTGCAGTCATTCGCCGGATGGTGCGCGATCTAAATTTTAATATAAAAATTGTCGGATATCCGACAGTAAGGGAGCCTGACGGTCTTGCCATGAGTTCAAGAAACAGTTATCTTACTCCTGAGCAGAGAATTAATGCGCTCTCCCTTTATAAATCATTAAACCAATCTAAAAAACTTGTTGAAAGCGGAATTAAGGAGGCAAAAAGGATCATTGATGTGGCATATGCTTTGATCAAATCACACCCGGAAACAACGATAGATTATATCGCCATCTGTGATCCTGAAACCCTTGCTGATATGGAAACAATCGACAGGCCGGCGTTGATGGCTCTTGCGGTGAGCATCGGCAAAACCCGTCTGATCGACAACATGATACTATAAACTTTTCAGATAAATAATTTCACGGCGTTATCGGTCGGACTTCTCGACGACGTACTAACATGTACGCCTTACTCGAAGTCCTCCCTCTAGCCTTGTGAAATGAATTATCTGAAAGTCTATACAAACAAAGGAGATATTTTATTATGAGCAAAGAACAATTCTTTTTTACTTCTGAATCTGTCACAGAAGGGCATCCGGACAAGGTGGCCGATACAATATCTGATGCTATACTGGACGCAATTATTAAAGACGATAAAAACTGCAGAGTCGCTTGTGAGACCTTGGTAACAACCGGTTTAGCTTTTATTGCCGGAGAGATCACAACAGAATGTTATGTTGATATACCACAGATCGTCAGGGAAACAATACAGGAGATAGGCTATCATTCGTCTCAGATGGGCTTTGACTGGCAAACCTGTTCGGTAGTAACCAGCATTGACCATCAATCGCCCGATATTGCTCAAGGGGTAAATATTGGAGAAGGGCTGTTCAAGGAACAGGGGGCCGGAGATCAGGGCCTTATGTTCGGATTTGCATGTGATGAAACCCCTGAATTAATGCCTATGTCTATAATGTATGCTCACAAACTGACCAAACGTCTCGCCAAAGTGCGAAAGAATGGAGCGCTTGACTTTTTAAGGCCCGACGGCAAAGCTCAGGTAACCATAGAATATGAAAACGGATCTCCCAAACGTGTTGATACAATAGTAATAGCAGCACAGCACAAGCCGGATATCACACATGCCGAATTAAAAGAAGCTATTATAGAAGAGGTAATAAAAAAGGTAATTCCAAAAGAGCTGATAGATGGTGATACATGTTATTTAATAAATGCCACGGGCAAGTTTATTATCGGGGGACCCATGGGAGACTGTGGACTAACCGGCCGCAAAATAATTGTTGATACCTACGGCGGCCAGGGAAGTCACGGTGGTGGTTGCTTTTCCGGCAAAGACCCTTCCAAGGTGGATCGAAGCGCATCTTACATGGGAAGACATATTGCAAAAAATATAGTTGCCGCGGGCCTGGCAAAAAAATGCGAGCTACAGATTGCATATGCAATCGGCGTGGCACAACCTGTTTCCATCATGTTAGATCTTAAGGGCACGGGAATTCTTCCCAAACATCAAATTAAACAAATAATCACCGAGGTTTTCGACCTTAGACCGGCCGCAATGATCGAATATCTTGATCTTTTGCGGCCTATCTATAAAAAAACAGCCGCTTATGGGCACTTTGGAAGAAGTGAGCCGGAATTTACATGGGAAAAAACTAACATGGTTGATGTGCTCAGAGAAAAGGCCGGATTGTAACCCGTGGGCAGATGTCAGAAGTCGGAGGTCGGAGGTCAGAGGTCAGAGGTCAGAGGTCGGAGATCGGAGGTCGGATGTCAGAAGTCGGAGGTCAGATGTCAGAGAACCAGTAACCAGTAACCAGCAACCCTGAACTAAGGAGGATTGAATGTCTGTTTTAAAAGCAATAAAGGAGGTAAAGGGGTTTTTAGAGATAGATCCCTCCCTTCCGTATAAGGTGGCCGACATTTCGCTTGCAGATTTCGGATTCAGAGAGATGAAACTTGCAGAAAATGAAATGCCCGGCCTTATGGCGGTTCGGAAAAAATACGGTCCTGAAAAACCGCTAAATGGAATGAAAATTATGGGAAGTCTCCATACGACCATTCAGACCGCCATGCTTATTGCAACGCTCAAGGAGCTTGGAGCCGACCTACGCTGGGCTACGTGCAACATCTTTTCAACACAGGATCATGCTGCTGCTGCAATTGCCAAAGCAGAACTTGCGGCAGTCTATGCATGGAAAGGCGAAACTCTCGAAGACTTCTGGTGGTGTACGGAACAGGCCCTTACATGGCCCGACGGCAGCGGTCCCGATCTTATTGTTGATGATGGCGGAGACGCCACTCTATATGTGCATCAGGGCGCAAAAATAGAAAATGACCCTGCCCTTTTAGATAAGGCTTATGACAGCCGTGATATGCAATGTCTTATAGCGCGCCTGAAGGTGAGTTATGAACGGGATTCCAGGCGCTGGACAACAATCGCATCAAAAATCAGAGGCGTTTCCGAAGAGACAACTACCGGTGTTCACAGGCTTTACCACCTTGCAAGAAGCGGCGAGCTGCTTTTTCCGGCTTTTAATGTAAACGATTCGGTCACAAAATCAAAGTTTGACAACCTTTACGGATGTCAGGAATCGTTGGCAGATGGAATCAAACGTGCCACAGATATTATGCTTGCCGGCAAGATCGTAGTGATATGCGGGTATGGTGATGTTGGCAAGGGATGCGCAAAATCGATGAGCGGATACGGAGCGCGTGTGCTTATTACCGAGATCGATCCTATATGTGCTCTGCAGGCTTCTATGGAAGGATATGAAGTTGTGACCATGGAGGACGCAGCGCCGGTCGGAGATATCTTTGTTACAGCCACAGGATGCTACCATGTGATTACCGGCGAGCATATGGAACAGATGAAAAATGAAGCAATTGTCTGCAACATCGGACATTTTGATAATGAAATTCAGATGACCCATCTGGATGATAATCCAGATTGTAAAAAGGAGCAGATTAAACCACAGGTTGACAAGTGGACTCTTAAATCAGGGCGATCCATTATTGTGCTTGCAGAAGGGAGGCTGGTAAACCTCGGATGCGCAACAGGCCATCCCAGCTTTGTAATGAGCAATAGTTTTACAAACCAATGTCTTGCACAGATGGAGCTTGCATTAAAGCAATACGAAAGAAAAGTATATACGCTTCCCAAAAAGCTTGACGAGGAGGTAGCCCGGCTTCATATTGGCAAGCTTGGCGTAAAACTAACAAAACTCAACCAGTTCCAGGCCGATTACCTTGGAGTACCGGTTGACGGTCCCTATAAAGCGGACAACTACAGGTACTAGCCCGAATATTGAAACTACCTGCAGCCCCGCAACCTGCTAAAACAGAAAGGCCGCAACTCATTAGAATTACAGCATTTGTTTTAGTATGGTGCCGAAGGGGAGACTCGAACTCCCACAGGCATACACCCACTAGACCCTGAACCTAGCGCGTCTACCAGTTCCGCCACTTCGGCACAAAATTAAAATGATTGATTTTTTAACAGAATTAATTTAACTAAATTCTTTTTTGTTTGTTGTCAAGTTCATTATTACCTAAGATGAGCGATTAGCTCTTAGCAATTAGCGATTAGCTTTTATTATTTCGGGTGGTTACCAGCGATTCGATTTTCACCTCCGCCAACGGGCTCTGGCGGATTGACCTTTAGCAATATATTGAAATTATTGTGCTAATCCGCCAAAGGGCTCTGGCGGACTAACTGCTAAAAGCTCAATTAAGGTATTATTAATAATAATTATTGGATAATATAAATGAACATCATTGAAGATATTGAAAAGATTGATCATCCATATAAAAATGCGGTTATTACCATCGGCAACTTCGATGGCGTGCACATTGGGCACCGGGCCCTTTTCCATCAGGTAATAGAAAAGGCAAGGGCGCTTCAGGGCACCTCTATCGTCATGACCTTTGAGCCTCATCCAGTTAGGGTGTTAAAACAAAACAACCATCCACCCCTTATAACCCTGTATGAACAAAAAATAGAGCTCATCGAAAAGGCCGGAATTGATATTCTTATTTGCATACACTTTACACGAGAATTCGCCTCAATACCGGCAAAAGAATTTATAGAAGAAATTCTGGTTGATCGTATCGGCACGAAAGCCGTTGTTGTTGGAAAAGATTATACTTTTGGCAAAAACCGTGAAGGTAACCTCGATTTACTTAAAACATATGGAAAACGGCTCGATTTTGAAGTAATCGTTGTCAGAGAAATTCAAATGTTAAACAATTCGGAAGATAAAATCAGCAGCACCGGGATACGTGAGCTTATATCAGATGGAAAAGTTGCTGAATCACAAAAACTTTTAGGCAGACACTACCAGATAAGGGGCACAGTTATGACCGGACGAGACAGAGGGGGCAGGCTCCTTGGCTTTCCTACCGCCAATATAAACCTTTATGATGAACTCAGCCCTAAAACCGGTGTCTATGCGGTTACCGTTGAATGCAAAGGGAGTAAATATAAAGGGGTCGCCAATATAGGATACAGCCCGACTTTTGATGACCGCATCTTTACGGTTGAGGCTCATATCCTCGACTTTAATGATGATATATACAGACAGAAAATCCGTGTAAATTTTATAAAGCGGCTCAGAGATGAAAAAAAGTTTTTAAATATTTCAGAATTATCAAAACAGATTAAAAAAGACATAGATAAAGCGCGCGATATCATTTCATTATAATACCGGTATAAATTGTTCCTGCTGCCTTTATATTTGATGAACTCGTAAAAAGTCGGATTTCTACCGTTTTGTCATTCCCGACCTGATCGGGGCACGTAGTGACACGAAGTGACACGAAGTGAAGCGTCAGCGCTAACCGTCAGCGCTAACCATTAGCGCTATCCAGTTCTTTCAAGCACTTATGGACTCCCGCCTTCGCGGGAGTGACTCGATTTTTGACTTTTTACGAGACCATCATATTTTAATAGTTATGAAAAAAAACATAAGCATTTATCTGACTCTGGGAATATTATTGTCCGCCTTAGCCCTTTATCTATCCTTTAGAAATGTTCCGTTTGCCGATCTTGCAACTTATCTGACAACAATAAATTACTTTTGGATATTACCATCTGTATTTATCGCCCTGATTAGTTTTGTTATAAGAACTCTTAGGTGGCAGTTTATCCTTGGGGCGGCACACACAGTAAGCTTCCGGCAGGCATTTCATCCCCTGATGATTGGCTTTATGTTAAACTGCATCCTTCCCGGCAGGATCGGCGAGTTGGCAAGGCCTGCAATTCTACAGAAAAAGGATAATATTCCATTTTCTACCGGTCTTGCAACGGTTGCTGCTGAAAGGTTGTTTGACATAATTCTTCTGATAATACTTTCAATAACTGTGTTTGCATCTGTTCATATAGATCCGGCGCTTGATATTTCCTTTGGCAAGTATCATCTAAACAGAGAAACACTGCTAACTATTGGCGCAGGCATGTTTAAGCTAAGCGCTGTGCTAATTGCCGGAATAATAATAATCAACTTTTCAGCAATCCAAAAGGTTGTAAAAAGGTTGATCATGGCAATGCCATCTATATTTTTTTTTGTGGGCAGTGATTTTAAAAACCGGATGCAGGAAAAAATTTGCACGCCCCTTATAGGTTTTTTAGAAAATTTTGCCTTAGGTTTTGCTCTGATTAAGAACCCAAGAAAGGTGGGTATTTGCATTGTGCTGTCAACTATTATCTGGAGCCTTGCAGCTTTATCATATTATGTAATGGCGCTTGGCTGTCCAGGCATACGGCTTTCATATTTTGAGATCACGGCGGTCATGATAATTATCTGTCTGTTTATCGCTCTTCCGTCAGTACCCGGTTTCTGGGGACTCTGGGAAGCAGGAGGAGTGTTTGCCCTGTCTCTTTTCGGGATTTCGGCAAAGGAAGCCCTCGGCTTTACACTTGCAAACCATGTAATTCAAATAGTTCCTGTAATAATTATCGGTATTTTATCAGCAATGGCAATCGGTGTGAATATACTGAAGCTCCATGCAACAGACAAATTAAAAGATAGATAAGACTCATTTTTAAAAGGATATTATTATGTCGACACTAACTGTGCTAACATATCCGGACAAATTTCTTAGTCAATCTGCAAAACCTGTAGAAAATATCGATGGCGCAATCCAGAATATGATTGAAGGCATGTCTTCCACCATGTATGAATCTCCTGGCGTGGGGCTGGCTGCCATACAGGTGGGATTTGACCAAAGCATTATCGTTTACGACATTTCGCCAAGGGATGAAAAGCGGTCTTTACATGTTCTTATAAATCCAAAAGTTATCTCCAGTGAAGGAACTACTATTTCCGAAAGCGAAGGATGTCTGAGCGTTCCTGATTTTAGGGCTGATGTAAAACGCTCAGCCTCTATCCTGGTTGAAGGGTTTGACAGGAAAGAAAAACCATTGAGAATAGAGGCCCATGGACACCTTGCTGTTGTCTTGCAGCATGAAATTGATCATTTAAACGGCATATTATTTATAGACCGGATAAGCAGTTTAAAAAGAGGTCTTTATAAAAGACGTATCAAGAAGATGTTAAAACAAAAGTGAGCGATTAGCCATTAGCTTTTAGCTATTAGTCAAACTATATCAAGATGTTATTAAATAATAATCCGCCAGAGCCCATTGGCGGAGGTGATTAATAAATAATTATACGAATGCATATTTCATAAGAGCCAACGGCTAATTGCTAACAGCTAATCGCTTAACATAGGTAAGGCAAAAATGACAAAGCCGGCGATAAAGAAAAAAATCAAAATCATATTTATGGGCACGCCGGATTTTGCCGTACCCGCATTAACTGCCCTTCACAACAATAAATATGACGTGGTTTTAGTGGTAACCCAGCCTGACCGGCCAAAAGGAAGGGGCCGCAAGCCGGTTTCTCCCCCTGTTAAGCAGACAGCCGTGCATCTGGGATATGATGTAATTCAGCCGATATCGATCAAAACAGACGAGTTTGCAAACAATGTGATAAGATTAAAACCGGACATGTTTGTTGTGTCGGCCTTTGGTCATATTCTTCCAAAAAGGCTTCTAAAACTGCCAAAAATCGGCGCATTAAATATACATGCCTCACTCCTTCCAAAATATCGGGGGGCTGCGCCAATCCAGTGGGCTATCATAAACGGCGAAAAGGAGACCGGAGTTACCACCATGCTTATAGATGAAGGTCTGGATACAGGAGACATCCTCTTTACATCAAAAATTCAAATCTCTCATGATGACACATCAGCCACCCTTCACGATCGTCTGGCCGATCTTGGAGCTGATCTTCTTATAAAAACCCTAAAAGCTATAGAGGCCGGCAATATAAATTCCATTCCTCAAGACCACACAATGGCCACGTATGCACCAAAACTTAAAAAAAAGGACGGCCATATAAACTGGGAGATGGCTGCAGATAAACTCGAGGCTTTTATACGCGGGATGACACCATGGCCAGGAGCATTTACTTTTTGCAAGAACACACGTCTCAAGATATTCAGTTCAACGCCAATCATGATACCTGTCGATAAAACCCCGGGCACTATATTAAAAGGGTTTCCTGATGAACTTCGCATTGCAACCGGAAAAGGGGCTCTGTCCATCCTGGAAATACAGGGAGAATCCGGAAAGCGCCTTTTGATTAAAGATTTTCTGCGCGGATTTAAACTGCCACCCGGCACTGTCCTAAATTAATATGAAAGCTAATCCTCGCAAGACTGCGCTGTTTGTCTTGAATTCTCTGGATAAAGGACGTCATACTCTGGATAGGATACTGGAAGATATTCAAAACAAAGAGCTGTTTCTTTCAAGAAGAGATCAGGCTTTGTTTTATGCGCTGGTTTACGGGGTTTTAAGATGGCAGGGTCTCCTTGACTGGACAATAAATCATTTTTCAAAAACCAGCCTTAAAAAGATAGACCCCAGGGTTTTGAATATTCTTCGGCTTGGGCTTTTTCAAATAATTTATTTAAACAGGATACCTGTTTCTGCTGCTGTTAATACCTCTGTTGAAATCGCAAGGTCATTTGCATCTTCCCGTGCCGCCGGGTTTGTAAATGCTCTCTTGCGCAATGCTGCCGGAGAATATAAAAATATCCCTTTCCCTGACCCTGTTAAAAACTCTGTATACAGTCTGTCTGTTAGAAAATCGTTTCCAGAGTGGCTGATTAAGCGATGGGTAAATCAATTTGGGCTAAAAGAGACCGAAGAGCTCTGTGATGCAATAAATACAATTCCCCCAATTACCGTCCGTACAAACAGTCTCAGGACAACCCGTGATGATCTGGCTAAAAGCCTTGCATCTGATGTGCAGCAAATTGAAAATACAACTTACTCTCCTGACGGCATACGTTTTATTAAACCAGACAGATCAATTCCTGAAATAAAAGCCTTTAAGAACGGCTGGTTCCAGGTCCAGGATGAGGCTGCACAGCTTGTTACCTGTCTATTAAATCCCCGGCCCGGAGATACTGTTTTAGACGCATGCGCAGGTCTGGGCGGCAAAACCGGACATATTGCACAGATGATGAAAAATACAGGCAGACTGTTAGCTCTGGATAATCAGGATAATAAACTGCAACGGCTTGAGTCTGAAATGAAAAGACTTGGAATCTCAATTGTAACAACCTGCGATTACGATCTTACTATCCCGTTTGACAGGCAATTTTCATATATGGGCTTTTCCGGATTTGACCGTATTCTTTTAGACGCGCCATGTTCGGGGCTGGGCGTTTTAAGGAGAAACCCTGATGCAAAATGGTTAATATCAGCTAATAGATTCAATACTTACAAGACAAGACAGATAAACTTTCTAAGTAATTTAGCGCAGCTTGTCAAGCCGTCAGGCACCCTGGTTTATGCTGTATGCAGCACAGAACCGGAGGAAAATGAAGAGGTGGTTAAAGGGTTTTTGAATATGCATTCAGAGTTTGTTGTAAATAATAAGCTTGAAGGTCTGCCAAAAAATGTATATTCTCTTATAAATAAAAACCGATATTTAAAAACTTATCCGCATATAAATAATATGGATGGTTTTTTTGCGGTTTGTTTTAAACGGATAGTAACTATTCAGGTAGGCACAGAGGGGCAAAGGCACAAAGAAAAATGAAAACATATAGGAATGCTTCAATAAGTTGTAGAATTTCCGAGACGTTGAATTAAGCCGAGAAATAGAACGAATGCTTAGCAGTTTAATCAGGAAGTTAAGCAACAAATAGCAAGACAACTTTGTGCCTCTGTGCCTATTAACCTGAGTAGTTACAATCCTATAACACCTAACACGTTTCGCAAAAAGTTCGAAAATATAAAGATATATTCTGGAAGGATTATCATGAAACGATTTTATTCTATTTTAATATTAATTGCGGTTCTTTTTTTCTTTGGATGCGCGGGTGGCAATGCTGTGAAGAAGAAGCCTGAGCATATTATCTCAGGCATGAAAGAAATACGGAAAGGAACCACATGGTATCAAAAAGGTTGTTACAAACGATCTCTGGAGCACTTTTTCAGGGCGCATGAACTTTTTGCCGCATCCGATCAATTAGACGGAGTCGCCATGAGCATGAACAATATCGGAAATATTTACAGAATCATGGAAGACATTGACAGCTCCTTACTCTTTTTTGAAGAATCTATCACTATATATCAGGATATCAAGGATTACAGCGGGTTAGTACAGGCTCTCTCGAACAAAGCCGCTGTGCTGATAGATAGCGACAGGCTAAAAGAGGCTGCCGCTGTGTTAAAGTCGGCTGAAGATATTGCGCAAAAAAATTCTATTCCCGCCAATCACATATTAAACAAGTGGGGCATCCTCTTTATCAGGCAAAAGGAATACAGCCGAGCGGAGGAGATATTGAACTCAGCCCTTGCTAATACTGATCCTGCTAACCATTCAGAATATGCAACAGTAAATTTTGCTCTGGGCACCCTGATGCGTGAAACCGGGCGCTATGAAAAAGCTATTTATTTCTTTAAGGCAGCTCTGGATACTGACCGCTTATCGGGATTCCACAAAGGGATTGCCGACGATCTTAGCGCTATTGGGGATATCAATTTTAGCCAAAGCAAATACGAACCAGCAGTGAATTTCTTTAAGCGGAGTATAAAGATTTATGCTCTTATCGAAAACAGAAAGAAAGTATCTGAAGTCATGGGCCGGCTTGTAAAGGCCGCGGAAAAAGCAGATCTGGATATCAGCATTACAAAACATTTTGTAAAAACCTGGATTGAGGGAAAAGCTTTTGAAAACCCATGCAAATAACAGCGATATACATCGCCTTTTCTTTGAAGACAAGGAAATTACTCTTATAGGCACGGCTCACGTATCAAGAGAAAGCGCAAGGCTTGTAGCCTCTGTTATCGAAGAGGAAAAACCTGATACGGTCTGCATCGAACTTTGCCAATCCAGATACCAGTCTATCCGACAAAAGGACAGATGGCAAAATATGGATATTGTCAAAGTCATCAAGGAGAAAAAAGCTTTTCTCCTTCTTTCCAACCTGCTTCTGGCATCATTTCAAAAAAGGATAGCTGAAAAACTCGATATTAAACCAGGGGCGGAAATTATATCGGCCATTGAAACAGCGGAAAAGGTTGGAGCACAGATAAATCTTGCAGATAGAGATATTCGCATAACACTGTCAAGGACCTGGCGCGTTATGTCTCTATGGAACAAGCTGAAAATACTGTTTCAACTTATTTTATCTGCGGGAGAAATTGATGAAATTTCCGAAAAAGATATTGAAAAAATGAAACAGGAGGACATGCTGGAAACTCTTCTCGCAGATGTTAAAAAATCGCTTCCTGTTTTAAGAGATATCCTGATTGATGAAAGGGACAGATATCTTGCTCATAAGATCAAAGCAGCGCCGGGCAAAAGAATAGTGGCGGTTGTCGGCGCAGGTCATGTGCCGGGCATAAAAAAATACTGGAAAGTAAATGCAGATATTAACGCTCTTGAAAAGATTCCTCCCAGGAGCATGTTCATGCGCATTTTTAAATGGATTTTGCCTTTATCTATACCGGTTCTCTTTATTTTAGGCTTTTTCTACGGCGGTTCTACGGCAGGCGCTCAGATGATAACCTGGTGGATAGTGGCAAATGGGGTGATGGCAGGACTTGGAGCGCTAATCGCTTTTGCCCATCCATTGACGATTCTATCTTCGATCCTGGCAGCTCCTTTAACATCCTTAAATCCAATGATTGCCGCGGGATGGGTTTCAGGGTTGGTTGAGGCTTTTTCAAGGAAGCCAAAGGTCAAAGATTTTGAAAGCCTTTCTGAGGACATTCTTTCCATAAGTGGTTTCTGGAAAAACAAGGTAACCAAAATCCTGCTGGTGGTAGCATTTACAAACTTGGGAAGCGCTATAGGCACCTTTATTGCTATTCCGCTTATGTTAAAAGTATTGTAGAAGCTATTTCAAAACCCCCGGGGCTTATCCAATAGGTACCGTAGCCCTTACCATCAACACGGACTGGGGCAGATAACCGGTTTGCGATCTCCGCAGGTGCGGGATGGGGACGTCCTTGACTAATTATACTAATTCCCTCATCGAGTTTGTGTTGTTGCGATCCATAACCCCCTCGAATTCACACCCGCCGTTTTGTCCAATTTGTCAAGGGCCCCCAAGGAGCCTCATGATGAATATATACCTCGGAAGGTCACAAATTGTGCTTTTTTCGGTGAGCAATGAGCATCAAAAGCAAGGCGCGAAGGCGCGGAATAGCAGGCTATTGCAAGTCTGAGCAACGCTGCTATTGTGATGTTCATGGCCAGCGAAAAATCGTTATTTGTGGCCTTCCGAGGTATAGAGCCTACGCATAAACTCAAACTGATCTTTGACACCGTATTTTTAAATCTTCTGTGAAAACAGGGCAATAGAGAACCTGATCTTTTCTCTCATATCCGGAGGGGGATCCGCCCTTCTTCCCTACCCCGGGGGAAATATCACTCTTTCGGACGAGCAGGAAATTACCCGGCAACTGCTCGTGTGTGGCGCAAGTATTAATGAGATAAATGCTGTCAGAAAGCACATGACTTCTTCTAAAGGAGGACAGATGGCAAGGGCCGCCTTTCCGGCCACGGTTATTAACTTGATGCTCTCGGACGTGGTGGGAGACAAAATGGACGTGATCGCCTCAGGACCTTTTGTGCCTGACACCTCTACGTTTAAAGATGTTTGGGGAATCTTCAAAAAATATGATTTGAAGAATATCCCCGCTGTCATTCAAAACATATGAAGGCGGGCCTGGACGGACAAATTCCTGAAACACCCAAAGAAAATGACAGGATATTCGACCGCGTCTTCAATTTTATCGTGGGGAGCAATATTTTAGCCTTGGAAGCGGCAAGTGAAAAGGCCAAAACGCTTGGATATGAAACAGTTATTTTATCCTCTATGGTGGAAGGAGAAACAAAAGAAGTCGCGCGGGTTCACACCGCCATAGCCAAGGAAATTATTAAAACCGACCGGCCGATACCTGCGCCGGCATGTATTATTTCAGGAGGCGAAACCACTGTAACGATTCGAGGTGATGGTCTTGGAGGAAGGAATCAGGAGTTCTGTCTGGCTGCATGCCTGGACCTTGTGGAGCTTCCGCCTCGGGTTGTCATACTGAGCCGGCGGCACGGACGGAAATGACGGTCCCACAGACGCAGCAGGCGCTTTGGTAGATCCGTTCACGGTAACACGAGGAAAAGATGCCGGGATGGAGGCGGACGAGTTTCTGAACAGAAACGATGCGTATCACTTTTTTGAAAAAACAAAAGATCTTCTCATGACCGGTCCGACCCATACAAATGTAATGGATGTCAGGCTTGTATTGGTGGGCTAAATAGTGTCCATCCATAAATGAGGATTTTGGTTCAAGATCAAGGCATGTGAAAAAAATAACCACAGGCATATGTTTAATATTCCGAGGATTATTTTTTGAACATAACGCAGAGATTGGGCAAAAAGACCATTTATGGATGGACACTAACTAAGGCTTCGCCTCAATTGCAATAACAGGTTACCGTAAAATTCCTCTTGACAGGAATTAACTATATGAATTACATACTTCCAATCTCGCTCAAAGCGGGGCCAGCATTCCAATATTCCATTCTTTCATTCGAAGAGTATAATTAGGTTGCGGATTGGGTGTTTATGATTTCTATAAGTGATTGAATTTCCTAAAGGTTAATTATTGGAGGTGTAAGATGCATAGGATAAGGTGTTCAGCCAGGTATGTAAGTTTTTTTATGACATTGACTATGGTATTTATGACCATCCCTCTTCAAACGGTTTGTGCAGCAATGGTCGGCACCGAAACGGTGTTTACGATTACAGAGACAGAAACTGCGCGTGAAAATCTTATCGGGTTTCTTGAACGTGAGGATATAGAAGCCGTAATGATAGCCCAGGGGATTAATTCGCTCGAAGCCAAAGCCCGTGTTAGCAGTCTTTCTGATGCCGAGGTCATGCGAATTGCAAAAAAGATGGATCAGCTTCCTGCCGGAGGCGATGGGTTCGGCTTCTTGATAGGCGCTGCTTTGATCGTCTTTTTGGTACTACTCTTTACAGATATTGCGGGTTATACCGACATCTTTCCGTTTGTTAAACACTAAAAGTAAAAATAAGGTGGCAATCCGCCGGTTACACCTGCTATTGTGTGGCGGTCTGTTGCTGATATGCCTGACCGGATGTGCCGGTCTTAAAAAATGGGAAATGCTGCAAAAAGCGGGTGATTTGCCACCCCGCTTTGAGCTTAAGACGGTACCATTTTTTCCCCAAAAGGCACATCAGTGCGGTCCTGCGGCTCTTGCAATGGCACTCAACTGGAGCGGGTTGCCTGTTTCCCTTGAAGACCTTACAGACGAGGTCTTCACCCCCACACGAAAAGGAAGCCTTCAAACCGCACTCATAAGCGCCGCCCGCCGCCACGGTAGAATCGCTTATATATCCACCGGAATGGACGTGATCTTCTCGGAAGTGGCTGCCGGTCATCCGGTAATCATTTTGCAAAACCTCGGGCTTTCCTGGTATCCTGTCTGGCACTATTCGGTTGTTGTGGGGTATAATATACCGAAAAAATTTGTTATTCTTCGCTCCGGTGCCACCGCCCGCAAGATTATGGCTTCCCGGGTTTTCGAAAAAACCTGGGCTCGCAGCAATTACTGGGGGCTATTAATTCTACGACCTGAGCAACTTCCTTCCATGGCCAAGAAGGACCTATTTCTGGAAGCGGTGCTGGGACTTGAAAAGGCCCGCCGGTTCCGCGCCGCGATCCATGGGTATAAAACAGCACTGACACGCTGGCCTCAAAATCTGACTGTCCTTATGGGTATTGGCAACTGCCATTATGCACTCGGAGAATTAAAAGATGCCGAGTCGGCCTTCAGAGAAACTGTGCGGTTACATCCCAAGGAAGGTTCCGTTTTAAACAACCTGGCACAAATTCTTTTTGAGCAGGGGCAAAATCAGGAAGCGCTGGAAGTTGCCAAAAAGGCGGTTTCTCTTGGCGGTCCGTTAACCGCTGTTTATCAAAAGACCCTTGAAGAGATTCAAGCCGGAGCGCCGTGAAATATTGTTAACTAACCGAGACCTTTGAAAAATATTCAATTTTGTTCAAGGCCAAGGAAGGCGAAAATTTTAACCACAGGAATACATTGAGTATTTCAAGGATTAAAATTTGAGCCTGACGCCGGAATTGGGCAAAAGGGGACGTTTTTCAAAGGTCTCTAACTATAAACGATAACCTTTCTCGTTAAACAATCTCAGGCAGGCATCGACCACTTTGGAATCATAAGAGGATCCGCGGTTCTTTGAAATTTCATTTAACGCAAGATCAATTCCAAGGGCTGCCCGGTAAGGCCGGTGAGAAGCCATAGCCTCAACCACATCAGCCACTGCCAGTATTCTTGCTTCGATCAAAATATTATCACCTGAAATACCATCTGGATATCCGGAACCATCCATCCTTTCGTGATGCTGTAGTACAATTTGTGCAATCGGCCATGGGAAATCCACCGTCTTCAATATATTATAACCCACCCGGGGATGTTCTTTAATTATCCCAAATTCGTTTGCACCTATTTTGCCCGGCTTACTGAGAATTTCTCCGGGTACCGATATTTTACCGACGTCATGGATCACTCCTGCCAGTCGGATTCCTTGAATCTGATCTTCTGAAACTCCCATTTCTGTGGCTATGGCACGAGCAAGATTGCTGACACGACGCTGGTGACCGGCGGTATAAGGATCTCTGGTTTCGACTGTCAATGCCATGGCTTCAATGGTTCCCCCTAATGCTTTTCTCAATTCCTTCAGGGTTTTTTCAAGTTGTTTACGGTTTGACACCAGCTCACTGATATCTCGAATTATGCCCTGGTATCCTATTACACTTTTATCTCTTGCCAGCCGAACCGTGGACGTGATCAAACAATCTATTTCAGTACCGTCTTTCTTACGCAGCTTTACCTCAAACTCCCTGACAGATCCTTTTTGTGCTATCTCCTCCTGCCACCTTCCATATTCATCAGGGTTTACAAAAACGTCCTTTGTATTAATCCCTAACATCTCTTCTCTGGAATAACCGAAGAGATCCAACGTCGACCGGTTAAAATTAATCAACCCACCTTCTTTATCGTTAAGATAGATCGCATCTTTGGAGTCTTCAAAGAGGGTACGATATTTCTCTTCGCTCTTCCTTAATTGGATTACGGTATTCCTGCGTTCCTGCCGATTTTTGGCCTCGCGTAATTCCCGATCGATAGCAGAGCTCAGTCGCGCAAGATTGCTTTTCATGATGTAATCGTGTACACCGGCCTTCATGGCCACAACGGCGGTTTCATCTGCAATAGTGCCCGATACGATGATGAACGGCAGATCGAGCCTTTTATCCTTATAAAGCTCCAGGGCGGAAAATGCATTAAAACCGGGCATAGAATTATCGCACAGGATTACATCCCATGTCTGTTTATCCAGGGCTTTGCTCATAGCTTCAGCCGTATCCACCTGCTCGTAAGTGGGGCTATAGCCTCCTTTCTTCAACTTCCTCAGAAGCAGCAAGCCATCGTCTTCAGAATCATCAACAATCAATACACGGATTGGTTTATCCATAAAATACTCCTTATACAGGCGGGGATTCGTTCAAAACCAGCCAGTACAAACCGAGTTGCCGGATAGCTTCGGTAAACTGGACAAAGTTGACAGGTTTGCGAATATAACTGTTGGCTCCCAAACTGTAACTTTCAGTTAAATCCTGCTCTTCTTTAGATGAAGTAAGAACAACTACAGGGAGCAGTTTGGTCCGTTGATCATTACGAAGACGCCTTAACACTTCCAAACCATCTATTTTCGGCAGCTTCAAATCGAGCAGTATGATCTGGGGCATCTCACTCATGTCTCGGCCGGCATGGGCCCCGGTACCGAACAGATAGTCAAGGGCTTCGACACCATCCCTTGCAACCACAACTTCATTCGAAATATTATTTTTTTTAAGAGCGCGAATGGCCAACAGTTCATCGTCGGGATTGTCTTCAACCAATAGTATTATTTTTTTGCTCATTTTATCCTTTCCAAATATTGATGATCTCGTAAATATTAAAGCACAAAATAAAAACTAGCACCGCGATTTACATATCCCTCGGCCCAGATACGGCCTTCGTGACGGTTAATGATGCGCATCACCGTAGCAAGACCGATGCCGAAACCTTCAAAATCGGTGTCTTTATGCAAGCGCTGGAAGGCTCCAAACAATTTGCCGGCATAAGCCATGTCAAATCCTGCGCCATTGTCTCGAACACAATAGCCAATCTCATTATCTTGCAAAACCGTATCGAATACTATCCACGGTTTTTCTTGCTTGGATGTAAACTTCCATGCATTGCTCAGCAGGTTCTCAAGCACAACCTCAATCAGGTTGGAATCGCAAATTGCAGTCACCTTATGGCCAATAACAATATCTACCTTGCGATCCGGTTCTCTGTCTTGAAGTTTTGAGATTATTCTTTCAGCTATTACACTTAAATTGACTTCTTCTTTATGGAGCTCACGGCGCGATATCCTTGAGAGGGAAAGCAGATCATCAATTATTTGGCCCATGCGTTGGCTCGCGGAACGTACCCTCTTCAGGTAATCTTTTCCTTCTTCATCCATCTGGTCATTATATTCTTCCAGCAAGGCCATACTAAATCCGTCAATACTGCGAAGAGGCGCCCTTAGATCGTGTGAAACCGAATAGGAAAATGCTTCCAGTTCCTTATTGGTAGATTCAAGCTGAACGGTCCGTTTCTTTACCCTATGCTCAAGTTCTTCATTAAGCTTGCGAAATTTCTCTTCCGCACGTATGCGGTCACTGACATTTTCACAAATGATATATTCCTTTTCTGCTTCAAGAATAACCTGCCTGAAGATAATATTTTCTATATTTCCGTTCTTGTTTGTTACATTAAACATACGAGGTTCCCTGTTTAACTTTTTTGCCTCGGACATGTCCTCTTGCCAGTGGGCAATAAAATCTCGCCGGTCAAAAACATTAGGGAAAATCTTATTATACCACTCTGTAACGGTGGGTATATCTTCAAGCTGGTAACCAAAACTTTCAACAAATTCGGGATTTATGTATTCAACACGTCCGCCGGAATCCACCACAGTTATGGGATAAGGCGAAATCTTTACAATCTTTTTAAGAAGTTTTTCAGATGATGAATATTTGTTCATATATCTTGTCGATAATATCACTCCTGTTAACAGTGCAATAAAAAAAGAGAGTCGCTCAAACAGGGCATACGGCGGAACTTTAAAAACGATTAAATCAAGAAGACTTTCAGTTCCCTGGGAAGTTATGGAATGAGAAAAATTCCTGAATATTAAACTAAAAATACCATCAATCACCCAAAAAACACAACAGATTAAAACAGCAGCACCAAGAAGATAATTGGATCTCTTTTGGTCTGCAATCTGTTTTAGCCCGAATATTTTCCGAATAGGTCCGAAAATTATCAAAACATCCGAAAGCAATAAGATAAGATAACCATTAACCACAGCTTGTATGGCGGTAATATTTACAAAGGTCGAAGAAACTGATGCGCCGGGAATTTTAGTCACCCACGCAGGGGGGGTAAATTGAAAAGCCCATCTAAATATTATATATAATATTAGGATATTAAATAACCGAAACGGAATTTCAACTAAATAAGGATTCCATTTCTTATCTCCGGTGTTGCCGAATTTTTTTGCACACCATCCGTGCCATATAACCCAGAGTAGAAATATCAAAACCGTAACATCAGATATCTGCCCACCTTGAATCCACATGGTATTAAAGGCCAAACAGAATATGGCGGAAAGCAACCCATATCTCCATCCCCACCTAAGAGATACGATCATTGGGCATACCAGACCCGCCATGAACTTAATCTCGTAAGGTGGAAGTAAAAAAACAAATGGACGTATGTTCAGACAAAACCCAATTAAGCCTAAAACAATAGAGATAAAAATTTTATATATATTCTCTTTGGTTATCATAGGGATTTGATACATAATTGAACGTTTCGCAATTTCCATAACTTTTTAAAAAATAGTTAGTTAATGAGAAGTTACCATTGATGAACTCGTAAAAAGTCAAAATTGAGACGGCAAAGTAAAAAGTTCAAGTTCAAGGCGTTGCGAATTTCCTGGAATGAGGCGTACTGATGTACGCCGCAGTGAACACGAAATGAAGTGCAAGGCAGAAATTGGACTTTTTACGAAGCCATCACCATTGATTTATACATCAGATAGTCTGATCGAGCCGTAACTGCCTTCTGCCATCCTTCTTTGCACGCAATAATTAGGCCGAATCGGTTAATTAGAGAATAATGAGCTTAGGTACTTCGCCACTATTGGATTGGTGGAATAATAGTGTAATGGAATGTTGGACTTGAAGGAGTTTTTTCCCCAATTAAAATGGGTTATTTCCACCCAACTCCCCAATATTCCAGCATTCCAACATTCCATTCTGACGGTATAAATAGGTTTTTATTAAAAAACTTTTATCTTCAGAGGTTATAGAATTCCCGAAACATATAATTATTTTAATGGAATGTATCAGCTAAAAAGCATTTAATCCCGATATTTTATGACAAAATCAACAAAACAAGTGACAAAAATTGTCATCCTTAACGGACGGTGTTGCGGTTATGCTCAAGTTTGTTCGCGGAGACTTTAACTACCTTAAACCTTTGAACCTTGAACCCTGATCTAATAATGAAGTGGACCCCAAGTCAAGGACAATTTTCTCCTAAATTAAGGTGCGCTTCTTTTTGTCTTTTAACCGAATTATTCATGCTGCCATTTGGGCAACTTCCTCTCCCCAATACACCTCAGCAGGTGTTTTTCCTGAGAACGA
>JAPVVG010000169.1 GCA_028571455.1 Desulfobacteraceae bacterium
CTTTTACTTCTTCTTATTCCATTTAGTTCTTTTAATTCCTCTGGGTGTGGTGTATTCTTTAATTATTGAAGCACTACAAATATCTTAATGCCTTGTTTATCAACCTCCAGAGCCTTTACATAAGAGGATTTTATGAAAAAGACATGGTGTCCCTTACGTTCAACAGTACGTAAATTTCGATGATTTGCCATCGATGGATACGTTTAAGATAACCGCATTATTATGTTGCGAGTCATTTTAAGTTATGTTGCGGGCTTTCCATAACCCTTTGTTATTATAGCAAATATCGATGCACAAGCTTTTGGTGAGTATTTATTTGTTTTTTCAATGGGTTAGAGAGAACTCACAACATAAGGGACGTTCTTCACATTATAAGTTGCTAATGGATAGAATGTGTGACATAAGAAATATATGCCAAGAAAAGCTCGGATAGATGCTTCTGGTGCGCTTCACCACATTATTACCAGAGGCATTGATAGAAATACAATCTTTCAGGATGATTATGACCGAAAGAATTTTATAGACAGGCTGGCTACCATCCTGGATGAAACCAAAACAGTCTGCTATGCCTGGGCGCTGATTCCTAATCATTTTCATTTACTGCTCAGAACAGGATTTGCTCCTGTTGCAACAGTGATGAGACGACTTTTGACCGGTTATGCCATGTCATATAATCGCAGGCACCAGCGTCATGGCCATCTTTTTCAAAACCGCTACAAATCTATTCTTTGTCAGGAAGATATCTACCTGCTTGAATTAGTCCGTTATATTCATCTTAATCCTTTGCGCGCAGGAATCGTTAAAGATCTAAAGTCGCTTGACAGGTTTCATTTTGCAGGTCACAGCGTGATTATGGGAAAAAGAATGAACGACTGGCAGGATGTAAACGGTGTCCTGTGTTTATTCGACACAAAAGTTTCTATTGCCCGACGGCGATATCGATCTTATGTAAAGAAAGGAATTCCTGACGGGAAAAGAACTGATCTGACTGGTGGAGGTTTGATACGCAGCATAGGTGGATGGTCAGAAGCAAAAGCAATGCGAATGGCCGGAATTTATCAAAAAGGCGATGAGCGTATTTTGGGAGATGGTGATTTTGTCAATACAGTCCTTAAGGTCGCCCAAGAGGAACTGGATAAAAAATGTTCTCTTCAGGCCAGGGGGTTTGATCTTGACAAGGTTGCTCAGCGGGTTTCTCATCTATTAGGCATTGAACCCAAAGATCTGTGGGTAAAAGGGAAATATCCTCACGTAGTTCAGGCAAGAAGTTTGCTGTGCTATTGGGCTGTGAGGGAGCTGGGAATGAGAATGTCGGAACTTTCACGTAAACTGAAACTATCTGAACCAGCCATAAGTTTATCTGTAAAACGTGGTGAAAAAATCGCAAAAGAACATCAATATTCACTTCTTGACGATACAAACTTATGAACTGAAGAACGTCCCCCAACTTGTACCGTCCCCCAACTTGTACCGATACCACTGATTTAAGACAATTATCTCAGGATATTTGGATAATTAAGGCGTTGGCTGAGTATCTTATTGAGAACGAGTTAAAAGTCTCTCGCTCTATATTAGGATGAGTATCTAACGAATAGATTAGATTGCAAGTTGGGGACGTCCATTGGATTATTGGTTTGCTTCCTCTTTAAGGTTCAAACCTTGCTTTTCTGCAATTTTCTTTCCTCTCGAAACTACTTGCTTTACTGTAGCCGGAATTTTCTGGAATGAAAGACTACGCTGGATGATCTGCTTACAGCAATAAAGCCGGTATTTTCAGTATAGAATGATCTGAAAAGTCAAGAGTATCGTATGTAACCATTATTGAAAAAGGAGTGCCCAACTTTTTCGCTTCCCAATCCTTCCTGCCTTCCGTCTGGATCGAGTGTGGTTCTCGTCCCCTAAATTTTTAAAATGCATTTTAAAGCAATATATTTGAGAGGGAAATATCCTCACATAGTTCAGGCAAGAAGTTTGCTGTGTTATTGGGCTGTGAGGTGTTAGCACAAGATCTTGTGGTTTTCAAGAAACGTCGCAGTACCTGAAAATGGATTAAAATCTATTGACTGGTATGGCCAAACATTGTATCCGGTAAGCCATATCAATGATATACTAAAGTTGATATTCAGGTTTTAGTGGTTTAAGATCATGTATGAAACCTATAACGCTAAATCCAATTTAAAGAGAAAAGGCGAATGAATTTTTTTAAGAAGCTATTCCCGGAACGTCCTCCTGAAAGTGCTATGAAACTTGGACGTAATGACATTTGCTGGTGTGGAAGCGGCAGGAAATATAAGAAATGTCATTACGAATCGGATAAGAAATACTTTTCAAAATTTTATGCCGCCTCCTGTAAAACCGCCTTTTGAAAGCGGTAAAGGAGGTGAGTCTCACCTTGTATCATTACTTAAACCACGCAGTTAGATGAAAAGCGCGGATCTTCGACTTTTTCAAAACCGCTGCAAATCTATTCTTTGCCAGGAAGACATCTATCTGCTTCAATTAGTCATTTACATTCACTTAAATCCTTTGTGCGCAGGAATCGTTAAAGAAAAGAAGAAGGCGAATTAATATGGGATGTGTCCCCTTGTTACAGATTTTTCCATCAATAAATATTTTGTTGCCTATGGGCGCGATTTACAGGCGTCTCGGTTACAAGAGGGGTATAACAAAGGTTGACGAGCGCAAAAAGGAAGAGATAGAACGGCATATAGAATATGCGGCCTCTCTTGTCTCGCTGAAGGGAGCCGGTATTCGGGTTCCTCTCGAACGTGTGGACCAGCCGCTGATTGTCCTCAAGACAGGCGCTGATATCAGAAGCGCGAAACTCGCCAGATTTCTGAATGGGTGCAAAGAGGCCCTCTTTATCGGGGCAACAGCCGGGAGCGTGGTAATGGAGGCCATACGGGGAGATACCGAAGGTGGTGACATGACTCGCGGTGTGGTCATCGATGCGGTGGCAAGTGAAATGACGGATGCGGCGCTTGACTGGATTATGGGATTTTTTAATCGCCTGCTTGCCAGGGAGAACGCCCGTCTCACCAGGGGACGCTTCTCTGCCGGGTATGGTGATTTTCTGCTTGAAAATCAGAAGATGATGTATGATATGCTGGAGCTCGACCGTATAGGAGTCACGATAAACGAAAACTTTATTCTCATGCCGGAAAAGTCTGTTACAGCAATAGTAGGGATTCACGCGTAAAGACCTTTGCATAACTGCCATTTTGAGCGCTATGCTTCACTTCGTGTCCGTGATGCGGCGTCAGGCTTCAAATTTTAATCCTCGAAATATTCAATATATTCCTGTGGTTAAAATTTTCGCCTTCCTTGCCTGACGAAAAAATGTCGCGTTCTGCAAAGGTCTTTCGTAAAGGAGACACAGGTAAAGAAGATGCCACTGAAGAACAGGATCAGAGAGAGAATAATCATACTGGATGGCGCAACGGGTACTGAGCTGCAGAAGAGGGGAATGACCGCGGGTGTGTGCCCGGAGATCTGGTGTCTAAAGAATCCCGACATAATCAGAGATGTGCATGCCGGTTATCGAGATGCGGGTGCGGATATTGTTTATACGGCCACATTCGGGGCGAACCGCATCAAGCTGAGTCAGTATGGTTCTTACGATGTAGTTGAGATCAACAGGGAGCTTACACTGCTGGCAAGGCGCGCGGTGGGAGCGGATGTTCTCCTCGCGGGTGATATATGTTCCACAGGGCGATTTGTCAGGCCCTTCGGAGATCTGGATTTTGAGGAGGCCATTGATGTTTACAAAGAGCAGGTAAAAGGACTTCTAAAAGGTGGAGTCGATCTCTTTGTTATAGAGACTATGATGGATATCCAGGAGACCAGAGCAGCCCTTATCGCCATAAAGGAGCTGACCGATAAATTTACCATTGTGACTATGACGTATGAAGAAAATGGCAGAACGCTGAACGGCACGGATCCCGTGACCGCCCTGATTACGTTGCAGAGTCTTGGCGCGGATGCCGTTGGCTGTAACTGCTCCACCGGGCCGGAAGAGATGACAGGCCTGATTGAGGCGATGAAGCCCTGGGCCACAATTCCATTGGTGGCAAAACCGAACGCGGGGATGCCGGAACTTGTCGATGGCAAGACCGTGTTCAGTATGGGGGCGGACACATTCGCCTCATTCGGGGCGGACTTTGTCTCGAAGGGGGTCAATCTCATAGGCGGGTGTTGCGGGACAACCCCTGATCATATCAGAATGTTGAAGGAGAGCGTTGCCGGAAGAAAGCCCGTCTTACCTGTGAGAGATTCAATCAGCGCAGTAAGCTCCGCGAGGGCTTCAGCTATTTTCGAAGGGGAGAGACCTCTTTCAATTGTCGGCGAACGGATCAATCCAACAGGGAAGAAGGCGCTCCAGCAGGAACTCCTTGAAGGCAGGATGTCTATTGTCCGGACCATGGCGAAAGAACAGGAAAAACTGGGTGCGTCGCTTCTCGACGTCAATATGGGCATGCCCGGCATTGATGAAAAAGAGACAATGCTGCACGCGATCGGGAACCTTTCTGTGGCCTCGGACCTGCCCCTGGTTATCGATTCCTCAAATATCGATGTGATGGAAGCGGCGCTCCGGTTATATCCAGGCCGCGCGCTTATCAACTCTATCTCCGGAGAGAGTGAGAAGCTAACCAGGCTCCTTCCTGTAGCCGCGAAATATGGGGCCATGTTCATACTTCTCCCACTTACAGATGGCGATATCCCTGAAACGGCGGAGGAGAGAAAGAAGATTATAAAAAATGTGTTTAAAAAGGCTACGGCTCTGGGCTTTACGAAGTCTGACATAGTCATTGATGGTCTTGTCATGGCCGCATCATCCAACTTTAAGGCGCCTGTGGAGACCCTGAAGACGATTGAATGGAGCAGCGATGTCTTCGGGGCCAATACGATTGTCGGTCTTTCCAATGTTTCTTTCGGTATGCCGGAGCGCAAGTGGCTGAACGCGGCTTTTCTTGCCATGGCGGTGTCGAAGGGTCTGACCATGGCAATTGCTAATCCCGGGGTGGAGGAGTTGGTGAATACCAAATTGGCGGGTGACGTGCTCGCCGGCCGTGACATGGATGCCTCAAGGTATATAAGTCATTTCTCACAAATGCCCCCAAAGGTGAAACAGGAAGACGCCCCTTCTCACAAGGCGCCTGAAGACGAGGTGTTTCAGTCCATTCTTGAAGGGAACAGGGAGGACATAGAACGACTGCTTTCCGTTGCGATGGACTCAGGGATGGATGCACAGAAAATGGTTGACGAAAGCATGATCCCCGCGATCACGGAAGTTGGCGTGCTGTTTGACAGGAGGGAATATTTTCTTCCACAGTTGATAGCAAGCGCTGAAACGATGAAGAAGGGTATTGCCTTTCTTGTACCATGGCTCGGGGATGGCAAGCTGGAGAAAAAACAGAAGGGAGTTATCATCATCGCGACGGTAAAAGGGGATGTTCACGATATTGGAAAAAATATAGTGGCGCTGATGCTGAGGAATCACGGGTTTGAGGTGGTTGACCTGGGCAAGGATGTGTCTGCCGAGATCATTATACGGGAGGCCGCCCGGATCAAGCCTTCCGTTATCGGCCTGTCAGCCCTGATGACCACCACCATGGTAAACATGAAAGAGGTGATAGAACTTGCACAGATGGAGTCTCTTGACTGTAAATTCATGGTGGGCGGAGCGGTGGTAACAAAGGCCTATGCAAAGTCGATTAGCGCTCATTATGCCAAAGACGGTGTGGAGGCAGTCAGGATAGTTGAGAAAATGAATGCTTTTTCCACAGACTCATAAGGTGAATTCACCTGACGCCTAACACCTTAATTAGCGCCTGTCCGAGAACCCAGGCCACATGATTTGTTGGGTTTCGCTCACTGAAACCATATTCTGGTAATTGCTTGATTTTCGTAGGTTGGGTTGAGGTACGAAACCCAACGTAACTGATTACGCTCAACCCAACCTACCAAAAACCGGATTTTTCGGACAGGCACTAATTAACAGAATTATAATAACAGTCTCTTTGAACCGCCCTGTAACCCGCATCCTGTATCAGGCGTATCATTTCCTCTTTTGGCAGCCGGAAGTTGGCTCCTGCGGCTGACACCACATTTTCTTCTATCATGGTGCTTCCAAGATCGTTTGCCCCAAATGCAAGGGCAACCTGGGCGATTTTATCACCCTGTGTTACCCATGATGCCTGGATATTTGGGATATTGTCCAGAACCAGCCTGCTAAGAGCGAGTACTTTGAGATATTCCACAGCAGTGGCTTTTTGAACATGAATACGGGTATTGTCGGGTTGAAATGTCCATGGAATAAATGCTGTAAAACCGCCTGTTTCATCTTGAAGACTGCGAATTTTCATAAGGTGTTCAATGATGTGGATTGGTTTCTCAATATGTCCGAACATCATTGTTGCTGTGGTTTTAAGCCTGCATTTATGCGCTGTTTTCATTACCTTGAGCCATTTGCCGGCCGTGCATTTATTCGGAGAGATCTTTTTCCTTATCTCATCTACAAGGATTTCAGCGCCGCCTCCCGGAATAGAGTCAAGTCCGGCGCCAACAAGTTGATTTATGGTGTCTTTTATGGATAAAGAGGATTTATTTGATAAAAAGGCTATTTCCGGTGGTGAAAAACCGTGAATATGGACAGAAAAATTTTTCTTTATATATCGCAAAAGGTCCAGATAAAAGTCTAAATCCAGCGATGGATGCATTCCTCCCTGAAGCAGTATCTGTGTCCCTCCAAGGCTGAGCGTTTCTTCAATCTTTTTCTTCAGATCCTTTTTTGAGATAACATACGCATCAGGATGGTTTAAAGGGCGGTAAAAGGCGCAAAACAGGCAGCCTGACACGCATACATTGGTATAATTGATATTCCGGTCAACCACATAGGTGACAACAGGTTCAGGATGAAGAGCTTGTCTTCTTTTATTTGCCAGGTCGGCCAGAGCAAGAGTGTCCGCTTTAGTTAATAAGATAAGAGCATCTTCAAACCCGATACGATCATTTGCTGCTGTTTTTTCAATAATGCTGTTGACCAATTCCTCAGACCTCCGACTCCCGACACCGATTTTCGCGGCTGAAAGCCGCTCCCACTCGACCACTCGACCAATTCCCCACTCGACTAAAGCCTACACAGGATTATAAAAAGAATCCCGCTCAACAGGAGTAAACCCTGCCGAAGATATAAGATGTTTTATCCGTTCGCGGGTTAATCCTTTTGCCGATTTTGCGCCGGCCATATGGGTAATCTTTTCTTCGATTATGGTTCCGTCCAGATCATCCGCTCCAAAGGAAAGAGCGACCTGCGCCAGTTTTTCTCCTATCATAACCCAGTATGCCTTGATATGATCAAAATTATCAAGCATGAGTCGGGCTGTTGCCAGACTCTTTAAGTCGTCAAAGGCTGTGGTGGCCGGAATTTGTGATAATTTTGTGTTTTTTGAATGAAAGGCAAGGGGGATGAAGGCCGAAAAACCGCCTGTTTTATCCTGGAGATCTCTTAATTTGATAAGGTGATCTACCCGTTCTTCAATGGTTTCAATATGACCGTAAAGCATTGTTGCATTTGAGACAATCCCCGCGCTATGCAGCCTTTCCGTGACTTCAAGCCATTTTTTGCCGTCTATCTTTTTAGGGAAGAGTCTTTTTTTAACCCTGCTGCTCATTACTTCAGCGCCGCCACCCGGGACCATTGAAAGACCGGCATTCTTCAGGCTGATGATGGTTTCATCCAGAGATAGCTTTGCAATTCTGGAAATATAATCTATCTCAACAGCGGTAAATGCCTTGATGGTTGCATTCGGCCGGATCTCTTTAATGGTTTTTAACAGATCGATATAATAATCAAACGGGAGGGAAGGGTTAAGGCCGCCAAC
>JAPVVG010000170.1 GCA_028571455.1 Desulfobacteraceae bacterium
CGGCAACTGTCAGAAGGTAGAGCATTTTGAGACGTTTTACATCCTTAATTTTTCTGGCGCAGGCAATTGCGGTTTGCTCATCATTAATATCTCTTCTGGTTGCAGTTTTGATTAGAAGGAGATGGTTTTCCACTAAAAATGTAACTGTTTCAATATCCTCGGGCTTTAAATGTTTTGCAGTTAGTATAGACCGGACCATTACAGCGCCTCTATGTGAATGACCCGCGCCAGGTTCTCTTTTTCCGATATCGTGAAGAAGAGCCGCCCACAGCACTAATTTTTTGTTGGTTAGTTCTTTATACAGCTTGCCGTATAATGGATCATTAGAGGTGTCCTTTGATGTGCCGAAATTTTTTATTGTTTGAACAGTGCGCAGCAAGTGCTTATCCACAGGATAGATGTGATATTCGTCGTACTGGATTCTATTAACTATTGCTTTGATTTCCGGAATAAATTTTGCCAGAAAGCCGGTACTCATCATTTCATTAAGCACATTGAATGTCGGAGCATGAGTAACCAGGATTTTTTCAAATGATTTAACGGCAGAAGCGGAAGTTCTGAAATCCTCGTTAACCATATGGGCAAATTCTTTTACAAGCCTTTTAGCCTCGATACTAAGGGGCACTTCAAGGCGTGCGCTTTCTTCAAATATTTTTATTAAAAGACCCGGAGATTTAAGGATTTCCTCAGAAGAAGTAAAGTTAAGCATATCCCTTTGTACTTCCAGACCGTTTATGCCGGTTGATTTTGCAACCTTTCTTTTTATATGAAAGCCTTTTTTTGCAGTCTCATGTTCGTAAAGAAACATAAGATGTTGCTGTTTAATAAATTCCATTTCGCCGTGTAGTTTTCCCAGGAATCTTTCAACAGGTTGCAGGGCATCTTTTTTGTTGAACTTCAGAAAGCCCGCAAGTTTCGGCTGGTGCTCAAAATACAGTTGATCACATTTTCTTCCGGTCATATGATGCAAACGGTTTCTTACGTCCCACATAAAGGAAAGGGCTTTTGCCAGGCTTTGAAACTCGTTTTGTGAAAGACAACCGAAATATTCAAGGTCTCTGGGCTCCTTCAGGTTGTATTTTATCCGGGCGATCCAGAGCATTGTGTGGTAATCCCTTAGCCCTCCCTGACCCTCCTTTAAGTTCGGCTCAAGAAGATATGTAGAGTCGCCGAAGCGCTGATGGCGTTTCCTGTTATTTTCGATGAGACATGTAACAATTTTGTTGGATTGTTTCAGGATGACCTTTTTACGAAGTAGTTCCATAAGCTCTGAATATAGAAGGGATATTCCGCATATATAACGGGCGTCCAGGATCGAGGTCAGCACTTCTAAGTCCTCGCCCGCCAATTTTACCGATTCATTAAGCGATCTGGTAGCATATCCGATATCGAGACCGATATCCCAGAGCGGGTAGAGAACTTCACGGATAAGATCCTCAGCCTTATCGGGGATCCTTTTTTTGAAAAGAAAAAGAAGGTCAACATCTGAATGGACGCACTGTTCTTTCCTTCCGTAACCACCAACGGCAATGATTGCATAGGGGTTCTTATTTATTTCCATGCTGGGTCCGACCATACTTTTTTCAAAACTTTCAAAAAAATAATCGTCTAAAATCTGAGCATGACTCTCTAAGAAATCAGGCTCTTTTCCTTTTAAGAAACTTGAGATCAGCCGCTTCCTCCTCTTCTGCAGTATCTTTGAGGCATGTTCGTACCTATTTTTTATGTTTGTTTTGAGCAATAACATTGTCCCAAAAATAAAGTTTAACATACTTGATTTGATGAATTCGTAAAAAGTCCCTCTGGCCTGTCATTTCGAGTGAAACGAGAAATCCTTGTTTCGACAACAGGAGAAATCTTACTGCAATCTATTGAAAAGATAAGATTCCTCCCTGCGGTCGATCCGCCAGAGCCCTTTGGCGGACGACGAATTTGACTTTTTACGAGCTCATCTTATTTGATAACGTCGTAAAAAGTCCAACATACCTCTTAACCGTCATTCCGGCGAAAGCCGGGCACGTAGTGACACGAAGTGAAGCATCAGCGCTAATCTTTAGCGCTATCCAGTTTTTTCAAGTCCGCCAGAGTGCGTTGGCGGACAGACCATCTGGACTCTGGTGAAAACCGGAGTGACGACTTGTTACGAGTTCATCTTATTTAATTAACAGCAATAAATGTACCAAAAAAATATATGAACAAAAAAAGCTGTTAATTCAGGAAGATATGCGTATTAGAGGGAGAAAGATAAAACAGGATATTGCAAATTTGTGATTAGCAAATATAATATTTACAAATTTGTAAGCAATAGTTCTACTATGAGGCTGTCCGAGAATGAGAGATTTTTTGCAAGGTCAAGAAAGACGAAAATTTTAACCGCAGGAATACATTGAGTATTTTGAGGATTAAAATCTGAGTCTGACGCAGAGATTGCGGAAAATAGCCATTCTCGGACAGCCTCCTATGCTGATGGCAGGAGTTCGTCTAAATAGCTTATAATCTCGCTGGAATCTTCCATTAATAGTACACCGTTTAACGCCTCCTTTGCATCCGTTAATCTTACTTTTCTAATTAAATCCTTTATAATGGGAATAGAAGCAGGGTTCATGCTCAGATGGTCTGTTTCCATGCCTGCGAAAAGATAGGCACAGCGAGGATTGGAGGCCGCCTCCCCACAAATACTGACCTTTTTGTTGTTTTTCTTGCAGATCGATACCACATCAAGGATTGTAGAAATCACAGCAGGATGCAGGGGGTCATACAGTGATGCCACCTTCTGGTTGTTTCTGTCCACCGCCAGGGTGTATTGGATAAGATCATTGGTACCGACACTCACGAAATTTATATAGTGAAGCAATCTATCCAGAATTTTAACAGCGCCCGGGACCTCGATCATTATGCCGATATCTATCGTTGCATCAAACGGAACCCCTCTTTTTTTCAGAGAACTCTTTTCTTCATCCAAAAGCGAAATAATTCTTCTGACCTCACTTACCAATGTTATCATGGGAAATAGTATTTTGATGTGCCCGAAAGCCGATGCCTTTAATATAGCTCTTATCTGCGTTCTGAAGATATCATCCAGTTCAAGAGAAACCCTGATCGATCTCCAGCCAAGATATGGATTTTGCTCCCTGGGGTAATCGAGATAGGATAAAAACTTATCCCCGCCTACATCGAGCGTGCGAATGGTGACCGAGATCCCTTCTGCACCCTCCACAATCTTCTTGTACAATAAAAATTGCTCCTCTTCAGAAGGGAACTCCTTTCTCGCAAGAAAAGGAAACTCTGTTCTGTAAAGCCCGATATGATCGGCTCCGTATTTCTTAACCAGTTCCAGGTCTGACAAGAGTCCGATATTTGCGCCGAGCTTGATTTCATAACCGTCTTTTGTCTTGGCCTCTAAGTTCCTCAGCGCATCAAGCCGTTGAAGCTTGTGTGCCTTTTCGGCCTTTAACCTCGCGTACTCGTCAATGATCACCTGCGGCGGTTTGCTGAAAACAAGACCTGATGTCCCGTCAACGATCAAAAAATCGTTTTCTTTTACAATATCTAGCATGTCCCTGACACCGATCACCATCGGTATCTCAAACGACTTGGCCAGGATCACCGCATGAGATGTCTTCCCACCCCTGGAGAGGACAATTCCTTTCAAGTTGTCCTGTCTGAGGCCGATAAGGTCTATGGGCGAAATATCAGAAGCAATAACAACCGTTTTTCTTGTAAATTGCCTGGTTTCCTGTCCTTCATATCCAAGGAGATTTCTCAACACCCGCTTGCCTATATCTTCTATGTCAGAGCCTCTCTCCCTTAAATAGGAATCCTCCATGTTGGAGAAAAACTCTACATATTTCAAGACAGCCTTTTTCAGGGCATATTCAGCACAAGATCCCTCCTTAATATGCGCTATTATTTTATTCTTAAAGGACCTATCCTGGAGGGACATGACCTGGACATCCATGATCGCTTCATCTTGTCCGGACATATCTTTTACGTGTTTGGCAAGAGTTATGATTTCTTCCTGAGAGCGTGCAAACGCGGCTTTAAGCCTGCTGATTTCAGATACTATATCCTCTGCCTCATCATATTCTATCTGGTCAAAGCCGATACTTTCTCCCAGATAGTGCGCATGACCTTCGGCAACACCGGGCGACACGGGCATGCCTCTAATCAGACCCTTTTTTTCCTTTCTTGCTGTTTTTTCAGCGTGTATTTCCACTTCTTCCAACAGCTTTTCCTCTAAGTCTCGCCTATCCTGCCGCTCCTTTTTCAGGTTTTCAAGAAGACCAGTATAGGCTACCGTTGCGGAGATTTGGCTGGCTATGGTTGAAAATAGGCCGATGTCTGATTTGGTGACAGCATCTTCGCGCACGGTTTGAACAACGAGTACGCCAAGCGGATTCTGGAGATGGATCAGGGGGACACCCAAATAGGTCATGTAGATCTCTTCGCCGCTTTTTTCGAAAAACTTGTATCTGGGATGTGTAGCCGGATTTACAACAAACACCGGCCGCATTTCTTTTAAAACGAGCCCGGTGAGTCCTTCATGGACGCTCATCCGAACTCTGCCTATCGATTCTTTACGCAACCCCACGGTTGCTTGTAAGATAAGAGAGAGCTTATCCGTATCCAGAAGATATACGGAACATACATCTGTGTTAAATTTGTCGGCAACAAGTTTGACAATCTTTTCCAGCGTCCTGTGCGGCCGGGCAGACTCGGTTATTATCCTCCCGATTTCCTCCAGTATGCTTATCTTATCTCTTTTCATTTCGTTTTGCTTTCTCATACTGTGTTAAGTTTACTTAAGTTTCATCATACACATATCATGCCAGAATTTTCCAAGAAAGGAAATAAATCCGAACAATGGTTCTGAAAGGCACTGCAATTGCTTAATCCCATCCGCAGATTTCGCAGGTTTCGCAGACCCGCCTGCCATAGCTTATGATAATTCAGTTAGTGATTGATGAACTCAGTGAACAACACCGTTACGTCTGCTTTGATATGTAGCACAGGTATAGCGGGCAGGTTTCCGCAGATTATTTAAACATTTTATCCATCCAATCATCCCAATCAATTTCTGAATCCGCAATGGGCGAACACAAGGTACTGACTACTCTCCAGCTTGGCATTATGAAGGAAAAATTGCTATCCCGCGGAAATACCCGCTTTCTTTGTCAGTTGTGTTTATTCTACTTGGTACGCTGCTCACGCCCAACATTCGGCTCATTAAAACTCAATATCCAGCGGTTAATGTTTCTACTCAACACGTCATATTTTCTCATTTTAGGCGTGATAAA
>JAPVVG010000171.1 GCA_028571455.1 Desulfobacteraceae bacterium
ACATTTTATTTTTAATGATTCTTGTTCAACGTCGATATTATCTGTTTGTCTTCAGGCCGCTCTTACTATTTTTGTTTATTTGGTATTTGTTATGTTGAGTTTTTTGGTTGGATAGTTATCTGAGGTCAGACGCGTGCTTTTGAGATCTATCTTTTGAGTTTCGAGATCCGACCTCCGACCTCCGAGCTCTGATCCCTATCCATACACAAAACTCAACCTATCCTCTTCGACATCAACATTAACCCTGCCGCCCTTTTCAAGACGGCCAAAAAGAATCTGTTCGGAAAGTATATCCTTTACTTCTGTCTGCAACAATCTGGAAAGAGGCCTTGCTCCATATTGCGGGTCATATCCTTTTTTTGCCAGCCATGTACGGGCCCCGGAAGAGATGGTGAGAAAAACCTTTTTGGCGGCAAGCTGCCCGTTGATCTCGGCCATAAATTTATCAACGACCTTTTTCATAATCTCAGGCGTTAATGAATTAAAATGAATTATCCCGTCAAGACGATTTCTAAATTCCGGGTTGAAAAATCTTTCAACCGCCTTTTTTCCTTTAGATGCATCATCAAACTCCGATTCGCCAAAGCCGATTGTCTGAACGCTCATCTCCCTGGTCCCGACATTTGAAGTCATAATAATAATTACCTTTCTGAAATCGGCCTTCTTCCCGCTATTATCTGTCAGGGTTGCATGGTCCAGAACCTGTAGCAAAATATTATACATGTCCTGATGAGCTTTCTCAATTTCATCAAGAAGTAAAACGCTGTATGGATGTTTCCTTATGCCGTCTGTTAAAAGTCCTCCCTGTTCAAACCCTATATAGCCGGGAGGAGCACCTATAAGGCGGGCTACAGCATGCTTTTCCATATATTCACTCATATCAAAACGTAAAAACCGGACACCTAAAACCCTCGCAACCTGTCTGGCCACTTCTGTTTTCCCAACGCCGGTGGGGCCTGTAAACAAAAATGATCCAATAGGATTGTCAGGGACACCAAGGCCTGCGCGAGAACGTTTTATTGAAGTAGCAAGAAATTTAATGGCAGCATCCTGCCCAAAAACAACCTGTTTCAGCCTGTCTTCAAAATTCTCTAATTTTGCCTTATCAGATGTCGACACACTCATGGCCGGCACTCTGGCCATTTTGGCAACGATTTTTTCAATATCAGACGGATTGATCCTCTTTCGTCTGGAATGGCCGGAAAGCCTGACAAACGCCCCGGCCTCGTCTATCACATCTATGGCCTTATCCGGCAGATAACGGTCATTAATATATTGGGCGGACAGCTCAGCAGCGGCCTTAAGCGCCTGATCAGTATAGACAATACCGTGATGCTTTTCATAAACCGATCTAAGGCCCTTTAAAATTTTAAAAGATTCTGAAACAGAAGGCTCTGCGATTTCAATCTTCTCAAAACGTCGGGATAAAGCGCGGTCCTTTTCAAAGTGATTCTTGAACTCCTCATAGGTTGTAGAGCCGATGCAGCGCAGTTCACCTGTTGCAAGGGCCGGCTTTAAGATATTTGATGCATCCATTGAGCCGCTGCTTGTGGCCCCGGCCCCGACAATTGTGTGAATCTCATCAATAAATAAAATCGCATCCTTTTTCTTCCTCAGCGCCGCAAGAACCCCCTTTAAACGCTGCTCAAAATCGCCGCGGAATCTCGTGCCGGCCAGCAGTCCCCCAAGATCGAGTGAAAATATACTGACATCTTTGAGCAGGTCTGGGACAGAACCCTCATGAACCTTTATAGCCAGCCCCTCGACCATTGCGGTTTTTCCAACCCCCGGATCCCCAACATATACAGGATTGTTCTTCCGCCTTCTACAGAGAACCTGAACGGTGCGCTCCAGTTCAAGTTCACGGCCAATAAGCGGATCAAGCCTTCCCAGGGAAGCTCTTTCAACAAGATCTATTGTAAAAACCTCAAGAGGGTCTGTTTTTTTCTTTTTTGTTTGTCTGTCTGTTTTAACAAATCCACCCGGCCCATTCTGGAAATAACTATCCGAAGCTTCATGGGAAATATAATGTAAAACATCAAGCCGGGTGATACCCTCCTTTGCCAGAAAATATGCGGTATAGGAATCCTTTTCCTGAAACATGGAAGCCAGTATATCCCCTACAGTAACCTCCTGCTTCTCAGCCGAACGCACATGACCAACCGCCCTTTTAATCATTCTCTGAAAACCGATTGTCTGCTGAAGCACATACCCGGTCTCTTCCGAAACACTCTCCATCTCGCTGCTTAAAAAATCCTCTACGACTTTGCGTAAATTTTCTACATTACCGCCGCAGCTCTCGATAATTTCTATGCCGGCGCTATCATTTAAAACAGCAAAAAGCATATGCTCTAAACAGAGATACTCATGGCGTCTTTTTTTTGCTTCTCTGGCCGCAAAGCCCAGAGTTACGCCTAATTCTTTACTTATCATAGCCTAATCTCTCTCCATGGTGCATTTAAGCGGGAATCCGTTTCCGCTGGCCAGTGTCTCAACTGCGCCAACCTTTGTTTCAGCAACCTCATGTGTATAAACGCCGCAAAGCCCTATCCCTTCATTGTGGACTTTCAGCATAATGAGTATTGCCTGTTCCATTGATTTATTAAATACAAATTCAAGGATATCCACAACAAACTCCATGCTGGTATAGTCATCATTATGGAGCAATACCCTGTACATGGATGGCTCCTTAACCTCATCCATGGTCTCTGAAAGTACAGCATCATCTATTTCAGGACTATAATTACCCATACCTAATCCCTGACCTCTGACCTCTGATCTCTGCCCCCCTATAATACGATTGACTTAAGAAAAATTCTAATGGTTTTTGAATATCGAATATCGAACAAGGAATATCGAACCGTAGAAGTTAGTTTTTCACTTCGATATTCTGCGGTTCCTTGTTCGATATTCTGCGGTTCAAGAAATTTGCTTATATCAACAGTATTACCCCTAATCCCTGGCCTCTGACCTCCGACATCTGACTTCTGACCTCCGACTTCTGATTTCTGACCTCTGACCTCTGACCTCTGACTTCTGACCTCCGACCTCTGCCCTTACCTTCCGCAGCACTTCTTATACTTCTTTCCGCTCCCACAGGGACACGGATCATTCCTTCCAATCTTCTTTTCCGTTCGCCTGGCCGGTTTTTTTCTTTCAGTATCATCTCCGCTGGAAAATACAAGATTTTGCTCTGCCGACCTTCTTAAATTACCAATCTTTTCAGGTTCCGCTATCTGCACTCTAAACAAAATTCCAACAGTCTCCTCTTTGATCCTGGAGATCATATCCTGAAACATTTCAAACCCTTCTTTTTTATAAATAATCAAAGGATTTTGCTGAGCATAGCCTCTAAGACCAATGCCCTCTTTCAGATGATCCATACTGAGGAGATGATCCTTCCACAGGTTGTCTACAGTCTGCAGCATTACAACCCGTTCCAGATTCCTGATATTTTCCGCCTCTATCTCGGCCTCCTTTTCATCATATACCTTTATGGCGGCATCAGAAATCAACTGGGCCAGCCCCTCCCCGGTCAAACCCTCCAATGTGTCCTCATCTATCCTGCCCAGGCGAAAGTTAAACTGCTTAAATACCGCTTCGTTGAGCCCATTTATATCCCATTCTTCAGGAAGAACCTTTTCATCGGCAAATATACCGGCTATATCTTCGGCCTTTTCACAAATCATATCAACAATAGAACTTTTCAAACTTTTGCCTGTCAAGGCTTCGCGACGCTGCCTGTATATAACCTCCCTTTGCTGGTTCATTACATCATCATACTCGATAAGCTGCTTACGGATATCAAAGTTGTGCCCTTCAACCTTTGCCTGGGCATTTTCTATTGCTTTACTTATAAGATTATGTTCAATCGGCTCCCCCTCCTCCATGCCAAGTCTGTCCATAATCGATGTCATGCGTTCTCCCCCGAATATACGGAGAAGATCATCCTCCAGAGCAAGGTAGAAACGGGATGATCCAGGATCGCCCTGTCTTCCTGAACGACCCCTGAGCTGATTATCAATGCGCCTGCTCTCATGCCTTTCTGTGCCAAGGATATGCAATCCGCCCAGCTCGATCACTCCTTGGCCTAACACTATGTCGGTCCCGCGGCCTGCCATGCTTGTCGAAATTGTAACAGTCCCTTTCTGACCTGCCATAGCAATAATTTCTGCCTCTTTTTCATGGTTTTTTGCATTAAGCATAGAATGCTCGATGCCTTTCTTTTTTAACTGTTTGCTGAATTTTTCCGAAACATCGATTGAAACCGTACCTACAAGAACAGGCTGGCCTATTTTATGCAACTCGATTATTTCATTCATGGCTGCTTCAAATTTTTCTTTCCTGGTTTTATAAATAAGATCAGGAAAATCGACCCTTATCATCTGTTTGTTTGTGGGGATAACCAAAACGTCAAGATTATAAATCTTTTTAAATTCAGCGGCTTCGGTATCAGCCGTACCTGTCATACCGGCAAGTTTGTTATACATACGGAAATAATTTTGAAAGGTAATTGTAGCAAGAGTCTGGTTTTCGTTTTCTATCTTCACGTTTTCCTTGGCTTCAAGGGCCTGGTGCAACCCTTCACTGTAGCGACGTCCCGGCATAAGCCGACCTGTAAACTCATCTACTATGATTACCTCGCCATCCTTAACAATATAATCAACATCGCGTTTAAAGAGGGTGTGAGCCTTTAGCGCCTGGTTAATATGATGAAGAAGCTCAATATGTTTTTGATCATATAGATTATCTACATTAAGAATGCTTTCAGCTTTTGCGACTCCTTTGTCGGTCATAACCGATGTTCGGGATTTTTCATCAATAACATAATCTTTATCTCGCGCAAGGCGCGGTATTATCCTGTTTACCTGGTAGTATAGATCGGTCGATTTTTCAGCAGGCCCGGATATAATAAGCGGCGTTCTTGCCTCATCGATTAATATGCTGTCCACCTCATCCACTATGGCAAAGTTGAGTTCCCGCTGGACAATCGAGTCTCTCTCAAACTTCATATTATCCCGCAAATAGTCAAAGCCGAACTCATTGTTTGTCCCGTAGGTAATGTCTGCGTTGTAAGCCTTTTTGTGCTCGAAATCATCCATACCGTGCAATAATGAGTCAACAGAAAGACCTAAAAAATTATAAATCTGCCCCATCCATTCTGTATCACGCTTTGCCAGATAATCGTTCACCGTTACAATATGCACTCCTCTGCCTGAAAGAGCATTTAAATATACCGGCAGGGTGGCTGCCAGTGTTTTTCCTTCACCTGTCTTCATTTCGGCAATCTTACCTTCATGCAGAACAATCCCGCCAACAAGCTGGGCATCAAAATGACGCATCTTTAGGGTGCGTACAGAAGCCTCCCTTACTGTTGCAAATGCTTCGGGAAGAATATCTTCAAGGGATGCTCCATTTTCAAGCCGCTGTTTAAACAAAACTGTCTGGCCTTTTAGATGGTCATCATTCATGGCCTGCATTTCTGGTTCAAGAGCATTAATCTTATCTACAACAGGTTGAAACTTTTTTAATTCCCGTTCGTTTTTACTCCCAAATACTTTTGTCAAAAAATTAAACATTATCTACAAAATACTCCTCATAAATACAAAAAGTCGACTCGACGGCTCAACTATTTGACGATCTCCATAATCTATAATAGTAACCGTTCACGGAACGTTGAAATTGGAAATTGGAAATTCGAAACTTGGCCTTCATGCTTTTGTACTGTTGATGAACGCATTCAATTTTGGGCCTCTTTTCCATTTCATGTGGGTAACGTTCTTTTATGGGAAATGTCATTTTAAAGGAATCGGTCTATCAAGTCTGACAACTCTTCTGCCAGTTTGTAGACATCCAATTCGTAAACTCGTTTCATCTCTCCCTAATTTCTACTTTCCAATTTCAAGTTTCAAGCCGTGAACGGCTACCTATAATAAGATGAAATTCACAAAATGTCTATGAAGAATTTAAGTAACCAGGTTTTCAACAGGAAGTTACAGCAGGACGCTCAAAGATAAGGAAGAGAAAGGGATTAAATTTTTTTATCCGCTAATTATTGCCTGAACGAAAACCCCTGCCACATGATTTGTTGGGTTTCGCTCACTGAAACTATATTTTGCTAATTGCTTGATATTCTACCAAAAACCGGACTTTTCGTTCAGACACTAATTAAGTATGTATTTTTCAGGGTTAACCGGAATTCCGTTAAGACGAACCTCATAATGGAGATGGGAGCCAGTGCTTCGCCCTGTATTGCCGACAAGCGCAATAGTATCCCCCCTTTTTACAGCTTCGCCACCTTTTTTTAATAGCTTGTCAGCATGGCCATAACGGGTAACCATTCCATGGCCATGATCAATAATAATCATTTTGCCAAGCAAGCCTTTTCTGCCGGCAAATGTTACGACCCCATTGGCAGTGGCAATTATAGGGGTGCCGATCCGGGTAGCAATATCCAAGCCTTTGTGAAATTCGCGCAAGCCGGTAAACGGGGATACGCGGTATCCGAATCTTGATGATGTCCACCCGCTTACCGGGCGTATAGCGGGTGTTGAGGCAAGAAGGTTTTGTTGATCTTCAAGATATTTTAACAGCGACTCAAACCCTTGCTTTTGATTTATTGATGCAAAATCAAGTTGCTTGACCTGCTCATGCATTTCGCGAACCAGGCTGTTGTGCTTATCAGTAAGCGGAATCTGTGTATTAAGATCACCAGGTGTTGAACCGCCAATGCCAAAAAGGTTGTCCTGACCAGCAGGTTTTTCAATATTGGCAACAATCCTGAGCTTTTTTTCAAAACTGTTTAGATCAACCAGTTTTGACTTTAAGGAATTGATCTCATCTGCAAATTTTTTTATCTGCTTGCGCTGGGTGATTATTGTATCAGATTGCTCGGAAAGATCGCTTTCCACCCCTCTGATATTCGATAATTTCAGCTTAACATCATAATAGTCATACATTGCAAACACAAAAAATATAATGCAAGCCGTGACAAAAAGGCCTGAAAAACGTAAAAATGTTCTGGAAACAGTTGCCTGCTTTATCGGAGAGCCTGAAGCGCTTAACATAAAAAATGTAATTTTCCGCTGCATAAATTAATCCTTCGTGGTGAAAAAAATCTTACAAAAATTTTAATATCGCTATCATATAATTTATAACACTGTCAAGTTATGATAAATTGGCCAGGCTATTTTTTTATCCCCCTCTATAAAAAAATCCCGGCATTTAGCCGGGAATTATGATAATCGTCAGTAAAAGCTTTGCCTCTTGCATAATCTTCATGCCACTTATCCGGAACAGGCATTTTTTCATATAAACGCTTGCGATCGGCTTCAAGCAATAAGCGAGGTTTGCGCATAAAATCAGCAGCGCACATAACCGGTTTTCCTGTTTTTATTGATAATTGCTTTAGCCATTCAAGCCCTTCACGACTTCTCATTAAATGGTGGTCAAGAATCACACGGTCAATTGCCTGGCAGAGTCTTAACGCATTATGCCAGGCTTTTTTAATTTGATCCTTAGATAACCGGGACAAATAAATCGGGGGACCTCCTGCCAATACAATGTCGGGTTTCCAATAGATTATCTGAGAAACCGTGTCATCGTTTAGTAGCTGAATATCAGGAGCATGAACAAATACTTCATCTTCTTCAATCCTCGTCATCATGACAGTCTCTAAAGTATTATTTGTCTCCCCATGAGGCACCGGCCCGGAAAAGGTCATTGGGCCATCTTTTTTTCCTTCTGCTGAAATTAAGCCGATATGTAAAATAGCAGCAAGAGATGTTGCCCGCTTCTCCTCGATAGGAGAGCAATGTGACACGTCCCTGGCCCATATCCTCACGTCTGGATTCAATCCGATTAACCTGCTGATATTTAGCTGAAAAGGATTGGCATCTGACAGGGGAACATGATCTCCGTGGAAATGACTCAGCACAATATCGGTAGATTTACTCCAGGCAGCTATAATTCTCTTTTGTGCTTTTTCGCCTACAGCAATTTGGATAGGATGAGGGAGTAAATTGTGCCTCATATAGCCTAAAGCGATTCCCGGATCAATCAGTATGTTTCTATTTTTAGTTTCTACAAAACAGCAAAGCCCCCTTACGCCTAAAGACTCAGCTCCTATGATTTCTATACGCATAAACTTGATACGAGACCTTTGGACTCTCAAGCACCTCCATACAACTCTTTTATTTTTGCCCTGTCTAATGATCCGTCCTCGAGTAAAGGCAAATCCGCAACAAACTCCACGTATTGAGGTTTCTTATATCCGGCTATGCGTTCTCCGACAAAATTGATAAGTTCCTTAGATTCCAGGCTCTGACCCTCTTTTAGCCGGCATACAGCTTTGATCCCTTCTTTCCACTTTAGATCAGGCACGCCAAAAACAACGGTTTTATCAACAGCCGGATGCATAAGTATTACCTTCTCTACTTCGAAAGGGTAAACATTTTCACCGCCCGGCTTGATAAGCTCCTTTTCCGGTGTCCGGCCGGCATACCAGAGAAAACCGTCCTCGTCAAAACGGCCCAGATCTCCTGTATGGTGCCATCCGTCACGAAAGGTATGCTTATTCTCTTCAGGAAGATTCCAGTAGCCTTTAAAGACCATGGGCCCTTTAACGGCAATTTCACCTGTCCGGCCTGTTGGCGCTGGATTATCATACTCATCCACAACCCTTATCTCAGTCAGTTGCAGCATCTTTCCTGCCGAACCCGGCCTGTCGTTGTATCGGCCAAAAGTTGCAAAGCATGATGTCTCAGTCTGTCCGTACAGGCTGTAAAATGTCCCGCCGGTTAGTTTTTGATACTTTTCAATTGTTTCGGGTGTATCAATCCCCGGAACAGCTCTGAGTGTCTTGATGTCCTTTCCTGTTTTTTCATGTTGTTCAAGAATAGAAGAAAGAATGGGAGCAAAGTCAAACATTACCGAAACCTTTTTCTCCTCAATAAGTTCGACAGCCCTTGCAGCATCAAATTTGCTCATATTGATATTCAGAGCGCCGGCATGAAAGCAGTTGGTTGCCATAAAAAGCCCGCCTCCGTGGAAAAGAGGTAAAAGGTTCAGATGAACATCGTCAGGCGTCATATTTAAATGATAATTCAAATGCATGTTGGCGCATAACAGATTTCCGTGGCTAAGCAAAGCCCCTCTGGGCCTTCCGGCTACAGCCGCTGTATGAATTATTACAAAACCGTCATCCGATGAAATATCTACCTGTTTGAAATCTCCCTGATTATCCATCAGGAATTCAAAGTCAAGAAATCCGCCGTTGCCTGGTTTGAGGTTATAATATTTCTTAATTGACGGAAGTTTTTCCTGAACACCTTTTATAAGTTCCTGATACTCTTTATCAACAAAGAGGATTTCGGGCGCACAATCATTCAGATTAAAACACACTTCATCGGCGGAAAGTCTCCAGTTAATCGGCAGCACGATTGCCCCTATTGCAGCGGCCGCTCCATACAGCAAAAAATACTCAAGGCTGTTTTTTCCTAAAACAGCCATACGATCCGTTTTCTGAATACCGGCTTCCTGCAAACCGCATGCAAGTCTATCCGCCCTTTCCTTGTACTGGGCAAATGTTAAAGTTCTATTATCATCAACCTCGAACCAGGCCTGCCTGTTGCCGAAACAGACGGCATTGCGTTTGATAAGATCATAAATAGTAAAATCATAAAGTCCCATAAGCATACCTCGCAAAAAAAATTAACCACAAAATTTCGACCTGTGCGGTTAGCCATTAGCAGTTAGCCTTTAGCTTAAAAAATCAAACAGATAACATATTCAGCTAAGAGCTAATGGCTAAAAGCTAACCGCACAGGCCACACAATTTACAAAGGGCTCGCTGCTCGAGCCCTTTGTGTTCCATGGTTAAATCAGTCAGGTTGCTTATTTGGGAAATGTGCCGCTAAAGGCAGCAACTTTGATCAAATCGTCTGCCTTGAAAACAGCGGATCCTTCCTTCACACTGATCGGAAAGGCAAATTCAGGAACTCCAACCCACCACTTTTCAAGTTGGTCAAAGGCTCCCACTCCCTTGTCCTTGAGTTTGAAGCCGCCTGTAACAAGCAGACTCAGCAACGACTGCCTCCCGTCAAACATTCCATGAACCCGCAACTGGTTTGTTTTGCCTGCAGGTATCCATTGAGTTTCCATGGAGCTGAGTGAATTAAGATCAAACTCCTCAAAAGCGACCGTAAACTTTAAACTATCCATTAAAATCGGATAGGAATTGGGGTTTTGGATATCGAATATAAATGCAAGATCAAGAGGGGCGCCGTAGTTGCCGGCTGTCCCCTTGGTTGGCTCAACCTTGTTCGAAAAATACCACCATCCCCAGTAATGAACCACCTCTACCGACTTTAGCGTAACTATCGGGGCATTAAAATTCTGCTCTGTCGGCCCAGGAGCCTTCTCCTCGGCACACCCGAACAACATGGCGGCTATAACAACAAAACTAAAACATATTAATATAAATGATTTTTTTCGCATTTTAATTCTCCTTATCTCTGATTTCTGATCTCTGATTTCTGACCTCTGATCTCTGACCTCTGATCTCTGATCTCTGATTTCTGATCTCTGATTTCTGATCTCTGATTTCTGACCTCTGACCTCTGATCTCTGATTTCTGACCTCTGACC
>JAPVVG010000172.1 GCA_028571455.1 Desulfobacteraceae bacterium
CTGCCAAAGCCTGGCACTGGCGGGCAGGCATTTCCTTCCAGGTCACGTTTGGCATATTACGCATCGGTGTCATAAAAAAGAATTTCTGCTTAAATTTGCCAGAGATCGATGCCGATGGTTGCAATGGCTGTTTGAGGCAAAGAATCGAAATGGTGCGTTTTGGGAATGGAATTTTGGTGGGTTGAAGAAATTCTCAAGACAAAAAATTATGTTCGAGAAAGCAAATGGTCTCAAAGCATCGCTGTTGGAAGTAAGAGTTTTGTAGAAGGAATAAAAGAGAAACTCGGGATTCGGGCAAAGGGCCGAAAGGTTGGGGAGTCCTGAAAATGGCGAGTTAAGAGCAAAAAACACCTATTTTTGGAGCGATAATCCATAAATATTAATAAGATAGCGTGGCCCGACCCCCATTGCACAAAGAGGTAATTTGCGAAAATAACGTTACCACCGCATACGAACCTTCACGCCCTGAGCGTGCAGAGCTTCCTTGATTTGCTTTACCGTATACGTACCATGGTGAACTATCGAGGCAACAAGGGCGGCATCGGCCTTGCCTTTTGTCAGAACATCGTAGATATGGTCTATGTTTCCGGCGCCACCGGAAGCGATGACCGGAATATTCACATTCTCAGATATGAGTGGAGTCAAGGCTATTTCATAACCCTGCAGGGTGCCGTCTGCATCAATAGAATTAAGGCAAATCTCTCCTGCTCCCATGCTTTCCGCCCTCTTCGCCCACTCAAGGGCATCGATGCCCGTATAAGTTCTGCCTCCATTAATGACAATTTCATATCCTGACGGGATCTTGCGAGAGGTCTCCACCTTTTTGACATCCATCCCTAATACAATGCACTGGCTTCCAAAGGCCCGTGCGCCATCTGCGATGATTTCAGGATTTTGGACAGCCGCGGTGTTCACACTCACCTTTTCCGCACCAGCCAGAAGCACACGGCGCATATCTTCAATAGTTCTGATCCCGCCACCCACGGAAAATGGTATGAAGATCTCTTCAGCCACACGGCGCACCACATCTATCATAATGTCCCGGCGGTCGCTTGAAGCGGTTATGTCGTAAAAAACGATCTCATCAGCCCCTTCCTTATAGTAGAAACGGGCCATTTCCACAGGGTCGCCGATATCGATATTGCCTTGAAACTTTACACCCTTGGTGGTTTTGCCGTCTCTCACATCAAGACAGGGTATGATCCTTTTACTCAGCATAGCGACCATCCCAGGTGCAAAAATTCTCCAAAAGCCTCAGCCCTGCTTTGCCGCTCTTTTCCGGATGAAATTGCATAGCTATCAGGTTCTTGTGGCCAATGACAGAGGCAAACTCTATACCGTAGCAAGTCGTCCCGAACACATATTTATCCGATGCAGGCAGAGTATAATACGCATGCACAAAATAGAACTCATCTTCCGGGGCGATACCTTCCAGCACTGGATGCTTTTTCCGCAGATTTACGCTGTTCCAGCCCATATGGGGTATTTTGAGCCGATCCTTTTCTTCAGAAAAAAGCGGCTGAGGAAACAATTCAACATTTCCCTCGATGAGACCTAAACACTCGGCTTCATTCTCACGGCTCCTTTCCAGGATAATCTGAGCGCCGAGACATATACCAAGGATCGGCTTGCCGGTATTAAACGCATACCTCAACACTTCATCCAATCCCAGGCGCTTCAGATCGTACATGGCCTTGCCGGCTGCCCCTACACCCGGAAAGATGATCCTTTCGCAGCTCAAGATTTCCTCCCGGCGTTGAGTAATCCGGCACTCATAGCCCAATTTTTTCAGGGCACGCTCCACACTGCTCAGGTTGCCGGCCTTATAATCAATAATTGCAATCATTATATTTACGGGTTCAAGGTTCAGGGTTCAAGGTTCAGGGTTATGAACGCTGTGAACGTCCAACATCGAATTTTGAATAAGGCATTCTATCCATTTATAAACTGGCGGAGCGAAGCGATTTCATCATTCATCATTCGATGTTCGATGTTCGATGTTCGACGTTCAAAAAACGCTTTACTCTGCCGTTCAATATTTTTTCTCGTTCCCATGCTCCAGCGTGGGAATGCATACCATATGGGTTACCACGCTGGAGCATGGGAACCAGGCAAAGTGTTACGCTTGAGCAACTTTGCTGATCTCCGACCTCTGACCTCCGACCTCCGACCTCTGAGGTTTATATCCTTTCCAGACAGTCCTTTGACAGGCTTTCATCAAATTCTACAGGGTAGCATCCATCAAAACATGCCTTGCAGAAGTTATTCTCAGGGTTATCCACGCCGGTTGACTTAAGAAGACCGTCAAGACTGATATAATGAAGGGAATCCAGGCCCAGCAGGTTGCGAAGCTCTTCAACAGATTTATTTGCCGCTATCAACTCACCTTTGGTTGGAAAATCTATTCCATAATGACATGGAAAGCGAAGTGGAGGGGAGCTAACACGCATATGCACCCGTTTTATGCCGAACTCACGCAGGGCTTTTACCCTTGTCTTAACCGTGGTTCCTCTTATTATTGAATCCTCAATTATGATAATATCTTTGCTTTTCAGAAGCTCTTTCACGGGATTCAGTTTGACCCTTACTCCAAAATCGCGCATGCTCTGTGTGGGTTGAATAAATGTTCTGCCCACATAGTGATTCCTGATCATAGCCATCTCAAAGGGGATGCCGGAAGCTTCCGAATAACCCAAGGCCGCATAAGTGCCCGAATCAGGAAAAGGCATAACAAGATCTGCTTCAACAGGAGACTCTTCAGCAAGGCGCCTGCCATGCGCCTTTCTCATTTGATAAACATTACGCCCGAATATTGTGCTGTCCGGCCTCGCAAAATAGATAAATTCAAATATGCAAAATGTTCGTTTTGCAGTAGTGGACGACTTTATGCTTTTTATCCCGTTTTCTCCTATAATGACTATTTCACCAGGATCGAGCTCTCTCACGAACTTTGCCTCAACAAGATCAAGAGCGCATGTTTCCGACGCAAGCACATAATTTCCGTTCAGATTGCCAAGACACAGGGGTCTGAAGCCGTTTGGATCCTTTATTCCAACAACCTCTCCTCTGCTGGTCAGCAAAATAAAAGAAAACGCTCCTTTTAATCTGGACACTGTATTTACAAGTGCCTGCTCAAGGCCAAATTTCAAATTTCTTACAAAAAGATGTAGAAAAATTTCACTGTCCATTGTGGTCTGAAAAATCGATCCGGTTTCTTCAAGCTCATTTTTCAGAGCCAACGCATTTACAAGGTTACCGTTGTGTGCAACAGCATAAGATTTTTTTCTATGATGTATAACAAAAGGCTGTGCATTGGAGATTATCGAACTCCCTGTTGTGGAATAACGGACATGTCCTATGGCGCTTCCCCCTTTTAGCTGATCCAGGCTGGCCAAGTCAAAAACATCACACACAAGGCCCATGCCCTTATGAGCTTCGATCTTTTTATCCTTACCTACCGCTATGCCCGCACTCTCCTGCCCTCTGTGCTGAAGAGCATATAAACCAAAATAACATATTTTTGCCGATTCAGGATGTTCATAAATACCGAAGAGCCCGCATGCTTCGCGCGGTTTATCTGTAAAGCCTGAAAATGGTCTGTATATTTTGCGCAATTTATCTTCGCTCCTTATATAAAAATATTGACACGCCTATCTTGATGAATTCGACTTTTTACGAAACTGTCAATCTTAAACTTTCCGAAAGATATTCCTGGATTGATTTAACCGAAAACTTCTTTCTTTTTATTGCCGTTATTCCCCTGCACATGGCCATTCCACCCGCTATTGTCGTGGCATAAGGAATATTGTACTTTATGGTCGCGCGTCTTATATCATACCCATCATGTTTGGTTTCTCCGCCCGAACCGGTATTTATAATCAGTTGAATCTCGTTGTTCTTGATTGCATCCACGACATGCGGGCGACCAAGAGAAACCTTGTTTATCATTTTATTTCCTATTTCGTGTTTAGCCAGAAATAATGAAGTTCCACGGGTTGCCATAATTGTAAAACCTATTTCGCTATATTGAGATGCAACTGAAAGGGCTGCTTCTTTATCACTATTTTTTACACTGATAAAAACTGTTCCAAAAACAGGTAGCTTCTGCCCTGCCCCAAGCTGTGCCTTGGCATAAGCGGATCCGAATTTCGATCCTATCCCCATGACCTCTCCGGTTGATTTCATTTCCGGCCCAAGCAGTGTGTCAACATCAGGAAATCTGTCAAAAGGAAGCACAGCCTCCTTTACCGAAACATAAGAAGGA
>JAPVVG010000173.1 GCA_028571455.1 Desulfobacteraceae bacterium
AACATCTGAATCGGCCCGCTGATTGATGCAAGAGGGTTTCTTATTTCATGGGCAAAGCCTGCGGCCATTTCACCGGCGAATGCAAGTCTTTTATTTTTTTCAATCTGCTGTTCCATTTCTTTAATAACCGTCAAATCCTGAAAGATCAGAATATTGCCGATTTTTTCTCTATTGCTATCGACAAGGGGAGAAAGAGAACAACCTAATATCTTTCCCGAATCTGCAGCTTCAAATCTGCCCCCATGTTTCCATTGGTCTTCTTTATTCAGCATCCTTGAAAGAACAGGGAAGACATCATCGATTTTTTTATTTATAATTTTAAAGCGCAAAAAACCGGTGATCTTTTCTGCTCCTGTGTTAAAGGATTTTATATTTCCATGAAGATCGAGTGTTAAAATACCTGTATCTACAGACTCGATTATGCTTTTGTGCAAGAGGTCAAGCTGATCAAAAGCGCTTTCCTTTTCCGCCAGAAGTTCCCTGGTCTTCTTTTCCTGTCTGGCAGCATAGCTTGTCAACAATGCAATAATATAAAAAGATATGATATGGATAAAAATTCTCGAAAAGACATAACCTGCATCAAAGTCATAATCATAATCCAATGTGTATACCGGTTGAATAAAACCGTAGTATTCCAGATCAAGCAGCAGCCCGTAAAATATGCTGCTGACTGAGGCTGAAATCAACCCTCCTCTGCCCGCTAAAAAGAGCGCTGAATAGATGATAACGAGTGGATACAAAACAGAATAGATGCTCTCAATTCCGCCTGTCACATATACAAGCCCGGTTATCAGCAAGATATCTAAAAGGCTTTGCAGGTATATGTTTGTCCTGATGTTTTTTATGATCTTTGGAATGAAAAAGCAGGTAAAAGAAAAAAGATAGGCTAATGTTAGAATGGAATATGTTGGCGCAAGTGCCGTGTGCAGTGATAATTCTGTTCCTTTAACCCGGATAAAGGTTGCAACGCCTAAAAGGAAGGTTACAATTACAACCCTGAAAAACATCAACCATCGAAGTCTTCTTTCCAGAGAATTATCTTCCAAATACGACCTTCCCGCCCACCATGGTCAGAACTGCCCTTCCTTTCATATCCCAGCCGTCAAATGGGGTATTGCGACTTAAAGATTGAAAGCCGGCGGCATCTACCTTGTATGTTATATCCGGGTCGATAATGGTTATATCGGCAGGCTTGCCTTTTTTTATACCAAAATCAAGCCCTAAAATACGGGCAGGATTTGTCGACATCTTTGCGATAAGATCGGCAATTGTTATTACACCTTTTTCAACCAGCTTCAAGCTCAGGGAAACCGATGTCTCGAGCCCTATTATGCCGTTTGCCGCAAGATCGAATTCAACATCTTTTTCAATGGAGGAATGAGGCGCATGATCTGTAGCAATAACATCAATGGTTCCGTCAGACAGCCCTTCAAGGACAGCTTCCCTGTCCTGCATGGAACGTAAGGGGGGATTCATCTTCGCATTTGTATTATAACCCTCGACAGCATCCTCAGTCAGTGTAAAATAGTGTGGCGCAGTCTCAGCCGTGACAAGCGCCCCTCTTTTTTTTGCATTTCTTATCGCTCTCACTGATTCAGTTGTGCTGACATGGGCAATATGAAGGCGGGCGCCTGTTAATTCACAGAGAGCGATATCCCGCATAACTGCTATACTTTCAGATGCATTAGGTATTCCGGCTAAACCCATCCGTGTGGCGACTGCGCCCTCATTCATGGCGCCGCATCCTGCAAGATCAAGATCCTCGCAGTGGGAAATAACCAGAAGATCGAATCCTTTTGCATACTCCAGCGCCCTGCGCATCAACTGGCTGTCTGTTACAGGGTTGCCGTCATCAGAAACAGCGATAGCTCCCGCGTCTTTTAAATCCCCATATTCGCAAAGGCCTTTTCCTTGAAGCCCCGGGCTTATTGCGGCAACCGGGTAAACACGAACCAAGTCCGCAAGGCCGGCCTTTTTTAATATATATTCCGTAACCTGGCTGTTGTCATTTACAGGGTTTGTGTTCGGCATTGTACAGACCGCGGTAAAACCTCCAAAGGCCGCTGCCATGCAACCTGTTTTTATGGTTTCTTTATATTCATGCCCCGGCTCCCGAAAATGGACATGCATATCAATCAGCCCGGGCGTCACTATTTTGCCTGAAGCATCAATGACTTTGAGCTTTGAGCTTTGAGCTTTGAGCTTTGAGCTTTGACTTCCGACTTCTGACCTCTGACCTCCGACCTCTACTATCTTTCCATCTTCAATCAGAATATCCATGATGCTGTCTAAATTGCCGGGATCAATTACTCTTCCGCCCTTAATCAGCGTCAACATTGCGCGCACCTCCTGCGGTCAGATATAAAAGAGCCATACGAACGGCAACACCGTTTGTTACCTGATCAATAATTATCGAGTATGGTCCGTCCGCAACCTCAGGCGCTATTTCAACGCCCCGATTAATGGGCCCGGGATGCATGATCAGCACATCCTTTTTAGCGTGTTTCATCTTTTGCATTGTCAACCCATACACCATGGCGTACTCACGCTCAGTGGGAAACAAAAAACTATTTTGCCGCTCCTTTTGTATCCTGAGCATCATTACTACATCGGCATTACAAACAGCATCATTCACGCTGTATGTGACAGAAGCCCCAAGGATTTCAATTCCTTTTGGGATCATAGTTGGCGGGCCGGCCAGCACCACGTCGGCGCCCATTTTTATAAACCCGATTATATTTGATCTCGCCACCCTGCTGTGAGATATATCACCGATTATCGCAACGCGCAGCCCCGAAATCTTTCCTTTATTTTCTCTGACAGTCATGAGATCGAGCAGCGACTGGGTTGGATGGGCATGCATGCCGTCGCCTGCATTGATGATGGATGTCCTGACAATTTTTGCCAGCATATGTGAAGCCCCTGCCCTAAAATGACGCATAACGATCACATCAGGGTTCATAGCTTCAAGGTTGCGCGCTGTATCTACAAGGGTTTCCCCTTTTATTAGACTGCTGGCGCTTCCGGATATTGAAATACTGTCGGCGCTGAGCCGCTTTGCCGCAATATCAAAAGATGTGCGGGTGCGGGTGCTGGGCTCATAGAAAAAAAGCACTATTGTCTTGCCTCGCAAGGTTGGAACCTTTTTGACAGGCCTTTTTGAAATTTCCTTCATTTGCTGTGCAGTATCAAGAATCAAGGCAATTTCATCAACAGAAAGCGATTCCATGTCCAGAATATCTTTTTTTGCAAACTGCATAATCCACCTGTTTTATTTAACATTGGTCAAGTGGTCGAGTAGGAAATTGGTCGAGTGGTTGACTACTGATTTTAATTCCTTAATCCCTTCTCTCATTTTAACAGATGTCCGAGTCTGTTCCACCTGACTCCAAAACTTCCATTATCCCATGACCAATAGACAATAAATGCTTTTCCTTTTACAGCTTTTAAATCAACAAAACCCCAAAACCTGCTGTCATAGCTGTGGTCCCTATTGTCCCCCATCACAAAAAGGGAAGCTGGAGGCACAGTAACAGGCCCGAAATTATCCCTTGGTTGAAAAACTCCCGGAATTATGCGTGGATCTGTGTGAATACCATGATCGTGATTCAGAAGCATATTATTAATATATACCTGTTTATTACGTACCTCAACCACGTCTCCGGCAACACCGATAACCCTTTTGATAAAATCCTTGCCAGGGTCCTCTGGGAACTTAAAGACTATGATATCCCCCCGCTTTGGTTTTTTAATCGGGATAACCGTAATATCTGAAAATGGAAGCTTAACCCCATAAATAAATTTACTTACCAGAATATGATCTCCAATTAAAAGGGTCTGCTTCATGGAGCCTGATGGAATTTTAAAGGCCTGAACAACAAAGGTGCGTATAAATAAGGCTAACACTATTGCAACAATTATTGCTTCGATATTTTCTCGAAGAACGCCTTTCTTTTGCAGCTCGATGTCCTTTTCTGGTTTATCTGATTTCAAAATAATATAGAACCTTTCTTTTTTTACGAAATCGTAAAGAATAAAACCCTTAATACAAGGTTGCTGAATATTCCTGCAACCACATCATCCATAACAATCGCGGTTCCACCTGATAATTTTTTTTCAATCAAGCGGATGGGAAACGGTTTCAAGATATCAAAGAATCTGAATATTGCAAATCCGGCTGCCGCATAAATCACATTAAAAGGCAAACCAAATAACGCTACCATAAGTCCTGCAATTTCATCAATAACAATACAGCCTGGATCATCTTTTTTTAATATTTTCTCAGCATCATGAGCTATTAATATGGCAAAAATAATAAATATCGCTGTCAGAAAGACGGCAATTGAAAAATTTGTTTTGGATAGAATAAAGCAAAATGGAAGTCCCAGGATGGTTCCAAGGGTACCTGGGGCAAAAGGAATATTCCCGATAAAACAGCCGGTCGCAAGAAACACGACCGATTTTTCTCGAAAATTCATGGCCAGTTTCTATATTTTAGTCTATTTTTTGTCAAGGCATAGTTAGGGATCAGGGTTCAAAGGTTCAGAGTTCAAAGGTTCAATGGTTGTTGTTTTTCCATGATGGACGTTCATCTTTTCTCTTTCCGACCTCCGACCTCCGATCTCTGATTTATTGTATCGTACACAATCCTTATCGGGATATTTTTTTCAAGAGCAATTTTTTTGCAAACCTCATATTCGGGCACAATTCGAGTGCTTCCATCTGTATCTGTAATTTGTTTAGCCTTAATCATCCCGTATCCGGTTTTAACGATTATCTCTTCACGGGCAAGTATTGCCCTTTCAACATCATAGTATCTTACGCCAGATGAGGTGGTTTCAGATAAAATACGATTTATTATTGCCTGCTTTTGGCTCTTCCGACATAGAACCTGCATCATTGTCCCGGGCCTGTTTTTCTTCATAAAAACCGGAATCCAGTAAACATCGAGAGCTCCGTCTTCAAACAAACGATCCATGACAAACCCGAAGATTTCAGGGCTCATATCGTCAATGCAGGTTTCCATCATAACTATTGTCTCTTTTTGACAACCGGTTTGATGATTTTGCGGTGTTCCGGCAATAATCCGCAAAAGATTCGGTTTTGATTCAATGTCTTTCTTGCCGGCGCCGTAACCAGTTTTTTCAATCGTTATATCAGGCATTGGCCCATAAGATTCGGCAAGTGTGGCTATAATCGCAGCTCCGGTAGGAGTTACAAGTTCACAGGCAACTCCTGAGCCAAACACCGGAATTCCTTTAAGGATTTCAAGCGTAGCAGGAGCCGGCACTGGCAAAGTGCCATGCGCGCATGATACAAAGCCTGTACCAAGAGGCAGGCTTGAAGCAGTTATACTTTCAATATCAAGATACTCAAGACAAAGAGCCGTTCCAGCAATATCTGCTATGGCATCAATTCCACCGACTTCATGAAAATGAACCTTCTCCACAGAACAGCCGTGTATTTTTGATTCAGCATTTGCAAGCCTTTCAAAAATTTTAAGGCTGTTTTCTTTAACCATTTCAGATAGGGGACTTTGTTCAATTAGAGACTTTATATCTCTATAATTCCTTGACGTTTCATTATCATCTGTATGGATATTAATACTTTTGGCTTTTATTCCATGCCTGAAAACAGATGAAACAGTTATGCCAAAACCTGTTAAGGGAATAGAGCGAAGAGACTCTTTCAGCCATTTTACTGGCACTCCAAGATCGATAAATGCCCCCAGGGTCATGTCGCCGCTTATACCGGAAAAACAATCAAAATAGGCTATCATATAATTTTCCTTTTTAAAGGTTCACGGTTCATTTAAAAGATGAACGTCCAACATCGAACATCGAACGTCCAACATCGAATGAAAAAACAAACACCCAATACCGAACATTGAATGACTATTTCTGTTTCTTTTCAGCCGTTTTGATACTCGTACCGAAAATCTTAATTAATTCCTCTGTTTCCTGTAAAATATCATCTAATAGTTCAGGCTTTTTAATTAGTGGTACACGCTGAATAAGTTTTAACCATCTCTGGCTCTCCCTGAGTTCCTTTAATGAGATTCTTGCCCTTGTTTTTGTCTTTCATTCAACATTCGATGTTGGACGTTCGACGTTCGATGTTCATCTTTTAATCCGTTCGATGTTCATCTTTTTCTCTTCTAATTCCTTAATCCTTACCCCTTAATCCTTACCCCTGACGAATGGACTCTGATAATCTCAAGCAAAAGCTCGGCTGTCTTGACCATATCATCAAGCCGTATTGATTCGCGAACAGTATGCATATCATGCATCCCTGTGCCCAATACCCCGGTTATGATTCCTTTCTCAAAAAATATATTGGCATCCGACCCTCCTCCGGTTGTCTTGGCATTCATCTTTGTCCCTAAATTTGCCGCAGCTTTTTTGGCTAAAAGCACAACTAAATGATCAGCAGCAATATTTGTGCGTGGAAATTCCTTATCCACAAAAACCTCAAGGGCCGGAAGTTTGTCTTCAGACGGATTGGTGTAATGTTCAACCACATTCTTAAAGGATGATACTATTTCATTTGTAATTTTATCGAGTTTATTTGCATTATGGCTTCTGACCTCCCCCTTAACAGTTACCAGATTAGGCACTATGTTGACGGCAATACCCCCTTCTATTATGCCTATGTTGCATGTTGTTTCGCTATCGATCCGGCCGATATTAAGACCGGCAATTGCCCTGCTTGCAATGGCGATTGCATTTATCCCGTGTTCAGGATTTGCTCCGGCATGTGCATCCTTGCCGTGTATTTTAAACTTGAGACTGTTTGCGGCAGGAGCCTGTATTACAATCCCTTCCGTGTCTGTTGCATCCAGAGTATAACCCCATTTTGCGGTGATAAGGCTGTAATCAAGATTCTTTGCGCCTAAAAGACCAATCTCTTCACAGATAGTGAAAACAATTTCCAGCGGGCCATGTTGGAGGTCATTTTCCTGGAGAGTTTTCATGGTCTCTAAAAGAATGGCAATTGCGCTTTTGTCGTCTGCTCCAAGTATTGTTGAACCGCTGCTTGTAAAATTTCCATTTTTTAATATCGCATTTATACCTCTGCCAGGTTCAACTGTATCCATGTGGGCGTTAAGAAGAAGCGGTTCTATTTGCGTATTTGCCGTCAGTCTGTTGCCGGCGAATCTGGCAATAAGGTTTCCTGTATTGCTTCCTATCCTGTCTCCTGCTCCATCAATAACTGTTTCAGCGCCTATGGATACAAGCATTTTCCTGATTTCGCAGCAAACAGCCTCCTCATCTTTTGAAATACTGTCTATTGAGACAAGATGTTTAAAGGTTTGCGCCAGTCTATCTTTGTTTATCATTTTTTCCTTCTGTGGTGAAAATGGCCGATTTTTTAATTCAAATTAATTGGCCTTAAAAAATCTCTGCTCAAGGGGGGAATTTGAAGGATTTTATCCTTAAGTCAACGGCATTGAGTCAGAGGTCACTGGTCGATAAGTTGATGAAGAGCATCCATAATGTTTTGCATTGATTTGCCGGGCGAGTTTAGCATTACTACAAAGCGATACAATTCCCCTTTTTTATTTTCAATATAGCCTATCCTTGTTGTTATATCCTTTAATGTTCCTGATTTATAATACTCTCCCTTTGAATGGCGCATTAGATTGCGATACGGCTCGAATTCTTTGATAATTTTAGCCAGACTCTTTGCGGAAACCCTGTTTTTCCTCGATATTCCAGAGCCTTCAACAAAGCGAATGTTGTCTATATTAAGCACCTTTTTTGCATAAGTTGATGCTGCGAGTATCCCTTTGTCCAGTGTCCCGGGAGGACCGAAAACCTTTGCCCCTGCCGCAACTAATATCTGGTTTGCCATAAAGTTATTTGAATGCTCAAGTAGTTTTGATATTATTTGTTTTAAGGTAAATCGTGAAGTATGCCGGTAAATTAGTTTATCTTTGTCTTTCCGAACCTTTCCTGATTTTATCCTTCCTTTTGTTTTGATTCCTTCTTTATTCAGGAAATATTGAAAAAGATGTCCGGCATAGAGTGTAATTTCATTTTCAGCATGAGTAAGCACTATTCTTCCCCTGTCGAGACCGGACTGTTTAATTCTTTTAAAAGCGATCGGCAAAAGAGGTGTCTGGGGTTCAGCGCTGATAAAAGAGCCGTCTTTAACTTGTTTAAAATAAACAGTGTTAAAATTGACGCACAGGGCTCCATTTGGCGCATCATACGGCTCTAATGATTCTGTTTTTCCGGGAATTACTATTTTTCTTATAAAATATGAATCATCTAAAACAAGATCGTTGATTCTTTGAGCCTTTATTGAAAGGTCGCTGCTTAAGGATTTTGATATCTCCGCTAAAACCTCTGATATCAAAAGCGGATCTCCATATCCCTTTATTTTCAGATTTGCCTTTGCATCCATGTAGAATTCAGTTGTGAATCTGTAATCAGGGCCGAGATAATGAAGCGCCACAAGAGATGTCAGTATTTTCAGAGTAGAAGCAGGAATCAGCAGCTTTTCAGCATTTTTGGAAAATATTATTCTACCTTGTCGGTTTGCGACAAGCACAGCATCATTACGGCCGATGTCATGTTGCAGGGCATGAAGCGCTTTGCTTATAGAGCGCTTTGTTGGATGATTGTTTCGAGTGTATTGATTTTCCGCCCATAAATTTTCCGGTTGCCCGAAATGCAAAAAACAGAAAAACAATAAGATCCAAGCAGATGATAAGGAAGCTTTTGTTTGGAAAGTTTTGAGCTTGGCAAACAATGAGTATGCTGACAACATATTTTTTTCTTAACCGGTTTTGTTTTTCCGTCACGTTTCAACTGGGCCTGGCATTTCAATATTTGACAAAATGGCGGCGCAGTTATAATTGATGAACTCGTAAAAAGTCAAAAATGCTCCCTCTCCCTCACGCGGCGCAAGCGCCTGCGCTGCACGTGATGGGAGAGGGTTGGGGTGAGGGTGAATATAATGCCATTTCAACCACTTATATCCCCCTCCCCTTTGTCCCCTCCCGCCAGGGGAGGGGAAATCCGACTTTTTACGAGTTCGTCAACTATAGGGGCATTAAATATTCCGGCTGTATATGTAGAGGTGTTATATGAATAAATTATATGCGTTTATTGATAAACTTCAAGCAGTTTTTGGGCCAGAAGCATCTTATCTTCATATACTGTATAAGACAGCAATAGCAATAGCAGTTTCGTTAATAGTCTGGTTAGTTTTAAAATGCATCCTGAATTATATTCAGAAACGTATAAAAAAATATGAGGCTATACGTATTAACGCAAAGATTTTTATAGCTGCCCGCAAAGCAGTTTTGTATGCTCTGGTGCTTGTAACAGGCACATATCTTATCAGGATTTTCAACATTCAATTAATCGAAAAGGCATTCTTTGCTTTTTTGATTATACTACTTGCAGCCCCTGTAAAAGATCTCCTTGTTATGCTTCTTACTTATCTGGAAAATAATATTGCCGCTAAAACAGAGACCAAGATTGATAATATTATTTTCGACCTGCTTAACAAATTTGCCGGCGTAATAGTTTATCTAACGGCGATTATTCTGGCCCTTGACATTCTGGGCGTAAATGTAATGCCGTTTATTGCGGGTGCAGGTGTAGTAGGAATAGCAATAGGGTTTGCGGCCAAAGATACACTGTCAAACCTAATAGCCGGTGTATTGCTTATCATCGATCGACCCTTTGAAATAGGTGATCGGATCGAAGTTTGGAATGCTCCAGCCGGAAGCGCCACGTGGGGCGATGTAATAGATATCGGCCTTCGCGCGACAAAGATAAAGACAACCGATAATATTGTGATAATTATACCCAATAATGAAATTATGACACGTGATATTGTAAATTACACTATTATCACATCAAAGATCAGGGTTAGAATTAATATTGGGGTTGCATATGATGCGGATATGAAAAAGACAAAAGAGATAATTATAAAGGTTGCTGATTCTGCAGACTGGATTGCAAAAGAACCTCTGCCCAAAGTGGTTGTGAGAAGGTTTGGGGAATCATCGGTTGATCTCCAGCTCAGGGTATGGATTGATGATGCGCGAAAACGCATGGATACAATTTCCTATATTACAGATAAAGTAAAAGATGAGTTTGATAAGGAGGGGATTGAGATACCATACCCGAAAAGGGAAATCACCATAACGCATAAGAAGGAAAAACCTGCCTGATAAGCCAGTCTATATGCTTTCCACGATCAGAGTAACCGGTCCGTCATTAATTAAAGATACATCCATCATGGCGCGGAATTGACCGGTTTTGACGGTTATGCCCCTTTCCTCGACCTTCTTTACAAATTGTTCGTAAAGTTCGTTAGCTGCTTTTGGTTCGGCGGCATCCACAAATGACGGGCGCCTTCCTTTCCGGCAGTCGCCCAGCAGGGTAAATTGCGAGACTACAAGCATTTCGCCCCCTGTTTCGAGTAAGGACCTGTTCATCTTGCTGTTTTCATCTTCAAAGATCCTCAAATTAGTTATTTTATCTGCGAGGTATTCACTATTACCGGTATCATCCCCTTTAGCTACGCCAAGAAGCACAAGAAGGCCAGGGCCGATTTCATTGATTATCTCATTGTTTACAGATACAGAACTCTTTTTTACTCTTTGTATTACAGCGCGCATATCTCTATCCAGCCCCCATACTCTGTCATTCCCGCGAAGGCGGGGCACGCAGTGAAGCGTTAGCGTTATCCAGTAATTACGCATAGTTGTACAATAGGCTTTTGGCCTGATCTTCGAAATTGGGACTTTCAAATAACTTAAGTTATTTTCGTCTGCAGTGTCGCAGAGCGGCATAATATAGCTTTTGACGAATTCATCATATTTACATACTTATCAAAAATTGATAACAAATTCAAATAGCAGTTCAAAAAATATCTTGAATATAATTACGTAAAATGCGTAAATATTTTGTAGTTATTCAGATTGGTAGAGACCTTTGAAAAACACCCTCTTCCTGTCATTCCCGCCCCGCATCAAGTGCGGGATAAACTTCAGCGGGAATCTAAGTATATTTCCGACTGGACTCCCGCTTTCGCGGGAGTGACGTAATGAGGTTTTACGGCTCATTTAGAGTTGTATTTCAGTGCTTAAAAAAACAGGAGGTTAAGATTAATGAAAAAATTGTTTTGCTGGTTTTAATACTTTTTCCCTGTAGGAATGCAATATATGTCCCCCATACGGTTTTCTAAGAATGCTGCCGCAAGAGAGGTGGGGTTTTGCGGCAAAAGGAGGGTTTCATGGCGATAGCGGAAGTTAGCATTGTCCCCCTTGGTACACAGTCCACAAGCACGAGCGGTTATGTACGTGCATGCGTTAAGGTTCTGGATGGTTCCGGCCTGACGTATGAGGTCCACGGCATGGGCACCATCATTGAGGGGAGTCCAAAAGACCTTTTTGAAATTGTCTTGAAGATGCACGAAGTGCCATTTGAAGCCGGTGCTCTCCGAGTAGTCACGTCCATCACGATCGACGATAGGCGCGACAAAGAAGCTTCGGCCAAAGATAAGGTGGAAGCGGTGGCAGTGAAGAGAAATGGAAAGTGATACGCAAAAATGGTTAAGACAATATAGCGAAAAGGTCTTAAAGCAGGTAGGCATTACAAAGAACCGGAATGTACTCGATTTTGGATGTGGTTCCGGTTACTACACCATTCCTGCTTCCCAAATAGTCGGTAACAAAGGGAAGGTGTATGCGTTGGATAAGGATAGGAAGTATCTAAGTGAAGTAGCAAAGAGTGCGCAATCACGGAAACTTAAAAATATTCAGACCATATCAACATTGGGGGAATTGAAAATCCCATTGGAGGATGAGTCTGTAAATGTTGTTCTACTTTATGATGTCATCCATTCCTATTATTTCTCCTCAACTACCAGAAAGGAACTACTGAGAGAAATCTATAGGGTTTCAAAGCACAATGCGCTGATTTCAGTTTATCCAAGACATATGGAGTTACAAGATGCTCAAGATATAATAGAGAATGCAAATTTTACTTTTGAAAGCAAGCTCTTTAAAACGTTGCTTCATGATAGTAGTCTTGTACAGGACTATTTGTTAAATTTTCGAAAGAAATGAAGCGAAACATTACAGGAAAATAGTATGGATAAGTCTATGTTTAAAAGGCACCTGCTGCGACTTGCTTGCACGGCGAGTATGAAAACGATAATTGTATCAATTTTGCTTGTTTTGCTGTTTTGCATTACGTCAATAGAAGCAAAAACTTTTAAAGTCGCAAGCTACAACCTGGAAAACCTTTTTGATCTTACCAGGGATGGAACGGAATACCCGGAGTATATTCCGAATACCGGCTATGGCTGGACTAAGGATATGGCAAATATTAAATACACCAATATTGCCAGAGTGATAAAGGACCTGGGAGGTGATGTTGTCGCTTTGCAGGAAGTCGAGTCGAGAAAAGCCCTTATTACTTTACGTGCCAGGCTGAAAGACTTTGGTGTAGATTACCCTTATCTTGAAATTGCGGACTCCAAGGCCACGCCGGTGAAGTGCGCTGCTTTGTCTAAGTTTCCAATTGTTGAAAAAGAAGAGATACAGGTTGATAATAAAGTTGCCAGAAATATTCTTAAAATAACCCTTGATATTGATGGTAATCGTATCATACTGTTTATCAATCACTGGAAATCGAAACGAGGTCCTGAAAGTATGAGAATAGCTTACGCCAAAACGCTTAGGAGAGAAATTGACAAACTAAAAGAGGATGTTGATTTTATATTGATAGGTGATTTTAATTCAAACTATAATGAATACAAAACCTTTCGAAATTCTGGGAGATTAAACGATACCGGCGGTATTACAGGAATCAATCATATTTTAAGGACTATCAAAGATTTTGGCAAAGATTCTGAAATGGTAAATGAAAAGACACTGACAAAGCAGGCCGCGAATGAGTATCTGTATAATTTATGGCTTGAAGTCAGTAAAACCAGACGTTGGTCGTACAATTTTTTCGGGGACAAGGGCAGCCCGGATAATATTATCGTATCCAAAGGACTTTATGATGATAAGGGAATTTCCTATAGCGATAATTCGTTTAATAAGTTCCAACCGGACTACCTGTTCAAGAGAAAGGCCGTCTATCGCTGGCAAAGGGCTGAAAAAGGCATGGGCAGACACCTGGGTAAGGGGTACTCGGATCACCTGCCGATTTTCGCGTATTTTTCCACTGAACCCTTCACAGTCCAGCTCAAGTCATTTTCAAACAAGGAGAAATAGATATGGGTGATAAGGGGAAAAAAGATAAAGGCAAAAGGGAACAACAGAAAAAGGCCCAGATTAATCCAAAGGAAAAACGAAAATTGAAAAAAGAAAAGAAGAAATAAATGCTGATAATTAGATAATATATGGTAATATTGAACATTTTTCAAAGGTCTCTGTTTGCCATGGTTTTCTCACGGCGCGCACGTTCAACATTTTCCCTGGCCATGCCTAGAAAAATACGGTATGGCCCTGGTGTTCCGTAGGGAAGAAAGGCCACGCGGTCGCCGGGAAACACGGAATCATAGATATTTTTTACGCTTCCGTTCAAGAAGACTCCTTCAATTTCTTCTGGAGGGATATGAAGTTCCACAGCAATATCGTACGCTGTCTCACCTTTGGGGTCGATATCTTTATCAAAGGCATATGAAAATCCTTGCGCATCCATATAACGACGGAGAAAACTAAATACGCGAATGCTGATGCTGTTCGGTTTACTAACGCCTGTCATATTAACCACCTCTGTTATTTCCCCATCCACAGAAAAATTCATCCTTATTTAAATTATCATAAAAATACATTATTATGTCAATGCGATAATCGATATATCCTTATGTCAAGGCTGAACTATCTCTTTATTTTTTATTGTTTTGCCTTGATAGAATACCTTTATTGTGACATATTTGAAAAGCTTTTTAGGTTCTGACATTTATAATATTAAGGAGGCTGCTATGTTTAAGATTATTAGGGTGAACATGTCTGACCTTTCGGTCAAAAAAGAAGATGTCCCTGAAGCTTACCAGGGTCTTGGAGGAAGAGGATTAACATCCGCGATCCTGTTAAGCGAGGTGGAGCCGACCTGCTTCCCTATTGGGCCCAACAACAAACTTATTTTTGCTCCAGGCTTGCTTGGAGGCACCAAATGCGCCAACTCCGGCAGGATTTCCGTAGGGGCCAAAAGCCCGCTGACCGGAGGCATCAAGGAGGCCAATTCAGGCGGCCAGGTAGGTGGATATCTTGCCAGGCTTGGAATCACAGCCATAGTGATTGAGGGCCTGCCTGAAGATGGAAAATTGTATAAGTTATTTGTCAGCAAAGAAAAACAGGAATTGTCTCCTGCTGATGATCTCAATGGCCTGGGAAACTATGCAACAGTAGATAAGCTGAAAAATGAGTTCGGTGAAAAAGCGGGGTTTGTGAGTATCGGTCCTGCCGGCGAATGGAAACTGGCAGCCGCAAGCGTGGCCTTTACAGACAAGGAGGTTCGCCCCACGCGTCATGCAGGTCGGGGAGGCATGGGCGCTGTTATGGGCTCCAAGGGTCTCAAAGCAATTGTCATTGATCCGTCAGAGAGTGAAATGGCGCCTCTGGCTGACAAAGAGGCATTCAATGGAGCCGCAAAGCGGTTTGCAAAGGCCCTGACCGAACACGCTGTAACAGGCCAGGGTCTTCCAACCTATGGCACAGATGTGCTTATAAACATTATCAACGAGGCCGGCGGCCTTCCCACTCGAAATTTCAGATCCGGGCGCTTTGAAGGAGCCGATAAAGTGGGAGGAGAAACTTTAAACAAGATCACGCTCAAGCGAAAAGGGGAGACCACCCAGGGGTGTATGACCGGCTGCATCATCAATTGCTCAGGTACTTACCTGGATGAAAAAGGCAAATATCTATCCAAGTGGCCTGAGTATGAGACGGTCTGGGCATTTGGCCCTAATTGCGAGATCGATGATATAGATGCCATTGCGCGAATGGACCGTGCTTGCGACGACATCGGGATTGATACCATTGAAACGGGCAATGCAGTAGCAATAGCCATGGAAGGCGGAGTCAAAGAATTCGGGGACGCGGCCGGAGCCGAAGAACTCCTGGCCGAAATCGGCAAGGGAACACCCCTGGGTCGAATTTTAGGTTCAGGAGCGGCAGTAGTTGGAAAGGCCTTTGGGGTAAGGCGCGTTCCTGTTGTTAAAAACCAGGCCCTCCCGGCTTACGATCCCCGAGCTGTTAAGGGTGTTGGTGTAACCTACGCCACATCAACAATGGGGGCCGACCATACAGCAGGGTATGCCGTAGCAACCAACATCATGAAGGTGGGAGGGGATGTGGATCCTTTGAAAGCAGAAGGGCAGGTTAAATTATCCAGGGATCTCCAGGTGGCAACCGCTGCCATCGATACGGCAGGTCTCTGCCTGTTCGTGGCCTTTCCGGTCCTGGATATACCGGATGCCTTCAATGCCATTGTGGATATGCTCAACGCAAAGTATGGTCTTTCGTTAACCGGTGATGATATCGCTTCCCTGGGGCAACGGGTCCTGAAAATGGAAAGGGATTTTAACAAGCGGGCAGGCTTCACAGCGGCTGATGACCGTCTGCCCGAGTTTTTTAAGCTGGAAAAGCTTCCGCCTCATAACGAGGTGTTCGACATTACAGACGAGGAGCTGGACACGGTTTTTAATTTTGAATAAGGAACGTCCATGCAAGATGATTTCATCTCCGCCCTGACCCTTGAGGTCAAAGAGGAGGTTATTCAAAATTATCTTTATGAAAGGCGGCTGGTAGAAGAACAGATTCACTATGCTGAGGAATTGGCGGAGCATGTTGCCCAACTGCAGGAGATGCTCTTTGGTCGCTTTGCGCGCATGTATGATTTGCTCTTTGAGACCGGATTTATTAACGAACTTATGGATATTCTTGGGTTAAAGGAACCTCCTTTTAATGATCGGATTGACAGAGATTCAAAATACCGAAAAGATGTCCGGTTTATCAAAGCACACGGCCTAACCGACCGGGCCAGATTCAGGAAGCTGGTTTTAGAGGCATATCAAAGGCTGGTTACATGGAATGACAAATACAAGGAGGCCTGCGAAAATCTTAAAGAGGAATGCAAAGCTGTAAACACCAACCTAACAAGATTTGAAAAAAACCACGACCTGCTCACTATTATAAACTTTTTAAAGAGTATGGATGTTGGAGAGATTGTAAAAAAGCATTTTATGGGTGGAAATTTCACTCCTGAAGAACTTGGCGCAATTGAAAAAAGCCTTCATTTTAAACCTGTACGAATCGAGCAATTCAATCTCATCCAGCCATTGCAGCTTCCCGATCCCGATGCTGTTCAGAAAAAGCTTGGCGCTCTGGCAAACGCTGTATATACTAAATACAGCAACAGGACAAAGGAACTTATCAAATAAAACCATATCACACCCATACGCCATAAGCGCCAAGTTGTTTTTGTCCAGGAGGGACTGAAAAAAAATGAACATCCAACATATTAAAAGATGAACGTCCAACATCGAATGTTGAACGTCGAACATCGAATAATGATGTCGCTCCGCTCCTTAAATTATTCCAACATGCTTGGTTCCCATGCTCCAGCGTGGGAACCCATATGGTATGCATTCCCACGCTGGAGCATGGGAACGAGAAAAAACCTACGGCTTCTGACCTCTGACCTCTGACTTCTGACTTCTGACCTCTGACCTCTGTTTCTTCATCTTTTCCCATTCAACATTCGATGTTGGACGTTCGACCTGCCCGCAATGCCTTTGGGTAGTCTTGATAGAATGTCCTGGTGTCTCGGCCCGGTGACAATGATCATGCCACCATCGTTTGTGATGCATGGCAGGCGGGTGTTCGATGTTCATCTTTTTCATCGTTCATGCATCCATACGCCAGGAATAACGCTCTTGCAAAACTTGCATTTATTTCCAACAAGATTATAAATAGGAATTAAATACCCTTTTCTTTCAACCAATAACTTTCCGCAATTATGGCAATAGGTATTGTTGCCTTCGTGGCCTGGCACATTACCCACATATACATAATGGATTCCCTCCTGCATGGCCAATTCACGGAAGCGAGTCAGGGTAGATATCGGAGTTGGCGCCAGCCTGTCTAATTTATATCTGGGGAAAAATCGTAAAAAATGCAACGGATAATCAGGGCCAAGATTTTTGAGGATCCATTCGCACATCCTTTTAGCCATGTCAGCATCATCTACATAGCCGGGGACCACTAAGTTTGTCACCTCAAAATGAACCCCCTGTTCATGCAGGGTCATAAAGGTATCTAATACCGGTTGCAGCCTGCCGCCATTTAATTTTCTGTAAACCACATCGCTGTACGCTTTCAGGTTGACATTGGCAGCATCCAGAACTTTGCACAGCTCCAGCAGCGGCTTTTGGTTAATGTAGCCGTTTGAAATCCACAGATTATACAGCCCATTTCCACGGGCCAGACGGGCAATGTCGATCATGTATTCAAAAAAGGTGGTTGGCTCGGAATATGTATATGCTATGGATTTGGCCCCGGCGCGCTTTGCCTCAATTACAACCTCAGGCGGGAAAAGCTCAATATGGCGCACCTGCCAGGGTTTTACCTGGGAAATCTCCCAGTTTTGACAGTTCAAACAGCGGAAATTGCACCCTGCGGCAGCAAGGGAAAATGCAAGTGTTTTTGGTTTAAAATGGAAAAGAGGTTTTTTTTCTATTGGGTCGACATGGATGCTGCAGGGGTTGCCGTAGGCCATGCTGTATAATGTTCCGTCAATATTAACCTTACTGCGGCAGACGCTTAAATCACCCGGCGCCAGAACGCATCTGTTGGGGCAAATGCCGCATACAACCTTGTTTTCTTTTAACTTCTTATAAAAAAATCCTTCATGAGACCATTTCCATAGTTTTGCGGGCGCTCCTCCTTTAAAAATCTTTCCGCGGATATCAACAGATCCGGATGCCTCGCTATCTGTTCCTGTAAGAGGCCAAAAGGAACGAAAAGGCATAGCAGTTGAAAGAATGGCTACGCTACAATATAGAAATTTTCGCCTACTTATTTTTTTCATGTCTTGTCGCCATAATAGTTAAGCTTGTCAGTTTCAGGCCGATTAATCCTGCCGTGGCCCATACAATGCCAAGATATGGAATAAGCGCCACGCTGGTGAACAGGGTGCCGAACGCAGCGCCTATAAGATCAGCGGAAAAGGCTCGTGTCACCACACGATTATCACCACCCCTTAAGCGAAGCGCAACCGGAAATTGAAAACCGCACATCAAAGAAATCACAAATCCAAACAAAAGAAATGAAATAACGGGCAACCGATCTCCGCCATACTTCATGGCCAGGATAAAAAAACCCAAAAGGATAATCAGCAGGCTGTCTGTAATTATTAGCATCTGTTTCCCACGGCTACGCAGTTTTTCACCAAACCAGGCGCCGGGCAACAGGCCGGCTAAAAAAACGGTTATGATCAGGCCTATCTGAAAATAAATATAACCGAAAAAAATCTGAAAAGCAAAAATAACCAGGATTTCGCTGCCCATGGTCATAAAGCCGGTTGAAAACAGAACAAACTCCTCTCGCGCAATACGTACAAGATAGATGATAAGCAACACAGTTAGACCGGCAATGAATCGATTCGGGGATGTGGAGAATTTGGCAAACCACTGTAAAAACATCAGTCGCATCAACTGGGGGGATTCGTCAATGTTTTTAGGGGCGACAGGATCGAGCAGATTGTTTAACCCTGCTATTCTTTCATTTGTCAGATTGCCATAATAAAAGCCGCTGATGTAACTGGTTGAGATGCCTTTTTCAGCAAGACATGCCGGAATATCAAGATTTATTGGATTATCACTGCACAGGAAAAATATCCTTTCTCCGGGCAGCAGCAAAACATGTTTAAAGTAATCGGACACCGTATTATAAAGAGAAGAAATTTTCTGACGCTGGGGTTCGGCAAGGTAGCTGTCAAATCCCTGCACTGAAAAACTTAATATTCCTGAGCCTGTAAGATGTTGCTTTGCCACAGCAAAAAAGCGGTCTGTAAAAAACCGGTTTATTTGAAAGGTTTCAGGTTCAGGCAGATTGACTATTATAGCATCGTAGATTTCATCAGATTTTGTTAGATATGCCCTGGCATCTTGATTAATAACGTGTAAACCCGGAATATCCTTTATCAGGCCGAATCTAAACAAAGCAGAGCTAACCTCTGGATCAAGCTCAACATAATCTATGCGTGCAGGCAGGTATTTTTGCAATTCCTCCAACATCCCGCCTTGAGCCGAAATTATCAGAATTTTTTGTGGATTGTCCAATTGTGACAAAGGATAATGAATCGTTTCTTCCGCCATAGTCAGGTTCTGGCTGCTGAACACGGGTGTGCCGTCCATAAACAAGGTGAACTGCTCCTTATCTTTATAGACGGCTATGCGGCCGTATCTGGACTCGTGATAATATATTGGTTCGCCTTTGGAGGTGGCAAGTGAGGCCGGCTCCATAAAAACACCGGCCAGAAGAATTGTAAGAGCCAGCCCTGTGCCAATGAAAGCGGCTGGATGATGCCGTCGAATGGATATAAATAGAAAACAGGCTGCCGCCAACAGCGGCAGGTTGGACAGAAAAACCGCTTGCAGGGGGGTTACAAGATAAACCAGTATAAATGAAAACAGGGCGCCGCCCGCCACATCACCGATATTGTCTGTCATATATATGAACGCCCCGGGATAATCCGGCTTTTCAAGCCTGAGCACAAAGAGACTATATGGAAGGACAAAGCCAAGCAGCAATCCGTAAGGGGCAATTGTAATAAAGGTATATGCGAGAGTGGGGTAAAATCCGACCGAACTGCCGTGAATAAAAAAATAATCACGCAGCCCGCGAATGGCCATGATTTGTAAAGCCGGAAGACAGGCCAGGCAAAAGGAAAGCCAGCCAAGCCGGTTGGCTGTGGCTCGCCAAAAGCCTTTAATTGCCAGGTGAGCCAGAAGAGTGCCGATCCCGCCGATAATAAGCCAGTTGAAAAGAATCAGGGCGATAACAAACTCGTTTCCCTGGAATTGAGCCAGAAATTCGCGGATGATCAATAGTTGAGTCACTATAGAAGAAACGCCTGTGGCGATGACTACCAGAGTTATGGCTCGTTCACTTTTTCTCTTCAAAATATTGGACCTGGTAAGTCGATATTTTAAGCCGGGTGTTTTCCCATGCATTGGCTGAAAGGCCGGCCTTTACGCACAAATGGGACAGAAAGTTTTCCGGCCGGGGCAACTGTTCCCAGACCTGGGGTAAAAATGTGGCACTGGCCCGCCCTTTTTGAAGAATAACTCCGTCAACATTGACTCTCAGCTTGGAGATCAAATCTACGCCGTTGGTGTATTCGAGAGGCTGGGGATTAGTCAGGATGCTGATTTCTATGTCCACATCTTCTATTTCTTCAACAGTTAAAGGAGAAAAACGAGGGTCATGGAATGCAGCATTGACGGCATTGCGCTTTACCCCGTCAAGAATCGATTCCTTTGCTGCCAGGCTTCCAATGCAACCACGCAAATTACCGGCAATCTTAAGGGTTACAAAGGTGCCGCGGCGGACCTCAAGCGCGTCATCTTTAAGGGCCGCCGCTACCAAATCCGATCCTTTGCCGGAAATTTTTAATCCCAGTCTTTCCATAATGGTTTGCCTGGCCAGTTTAATTAGAGCCTGTCCAAGTTGTGGATTGATTTGCTGATGATTATGATGTTTTTGCATAGATGAATCTCCATAAAAGGCGATTGCCGCATAACCGACAACCTGTGAACGTCCTCCAGCAGTGTCCCCGCTGTTTGAATAATGAAGAAGAACCGGTCCCCAGCCATATTTTCCGGCCATTTCAAGCGCAATTAGAATCGGTATTATGCCGCATGCGCGATTGCTGCTTTTCAACAGCTTATCAGATTCCAGCTTTAAAATCATATTAATTGTTTTTTTGTCTCTTTCCACAGCTTCCGAATATGGAAGAAAATGAGACAGATCAGAACTGACAATTAGCAAAGTATTTTTGTCGAGCAAGGGCTCTATGGCCGCCGCAAGTTGCCTGGCATTACCCCTGCCCATGACAATCGGTATAAACTCGAATTTATTCAAATAGCGCTGAAGAAACGGCAGTATAACCTCCAATGAATGCTCAACCCTGTCAGAGGCTGGAATAGATTGAAACAGGTCTGAACTTGCGCGCAATTTGGCTGCATCCTTATTCAGACTGACAAGGCCAAGCGGGGTTTCATAAGCATCTACATCGCTGATTGCGCAGTTATTAAAACCGACCCTGTGATCCGGTCCCATTAAAATAACTTTGTCAAACTGATTTTCTCTTAATACCAGCGAAGCATGAGCTGCCGTAAGCCCGGAATAAATATACCCTGCATGAGGCAGTATCAGGGCCTTAAGTTGCTTATGAGGAGGAATTTGGACACGGGTCTGTTTTGCCTGAAAAGTTAAGCTGTCAATAGTCTGCTCCAATTCAGACCGTGAAGCAGGATAGAAACGGCCCGCCCATACAGCCTCTCGGATACCTGCAGCACAAACGGTTTCGGCTGGCTGTATAGATACAAAACAGACAGCCAAAAGAATTGATAAGATGAGACCTTTGCAAAGTTGTTTCATAATTTTTCCTTATAGCATGAAAAAGCTATATTTAAAAATAATTTTGAAACAGCCTCATTGGTTTGTAATTTTTTGAAATGACACAGGGGGCTACCAACTTAAAGCGGGACACTTTTCGCCATTTTGGCTCTATGGCTGATTAAATTTACAGTTTTTGGTGGATTCGCTTCGCTTAATCCACCCTACAAACTTACGTTGGTCCTGAATCGTAGGGTGGATTAAGGAGCGTAAGCGACGAATCCGCCAAAGCAGATGTCCCGCCTTACGTTGGTAGCCACACAGGGGGCAGCCCACACACTTTTGATAATTGTTCCCAATATATTTATAAAAAAGAAATGCGGAATTTGTTGCCTGTTCCGATTGTTCCACAACATCTGACGAAACTATTAAGTTTGTACTAATGGGACCACATGATGAAGTGTACAGCATTAAATAACTTCAGCATCAATTTTCCTGGCCTTTGCGCGATTTGCTGTAAAACCTTTACTTGACCGCTTTTTTCTGTTATTCTTTTTTTTGTTGTTTTACCATCTGGGCGCCTCCTGTTTTAAGAATACGTGTACCAATGAGGTCATGAGTAGTGAAAAAAACACTCAAAGTTTTGAACGATATGGTAAAAAATGAAAAATAATGAGAAGATGTGGCAAGGCGTCGAGAGAATGAGTTTGGCAAAAAATAAAAGACGCCGGGAATTGGCAAGGCTTCCGTTTGAAAAAAAGATTTCAATCCTTTTGCGGTTGCAAAATGTCGCAAGAGAAATGAGCCAAATATCTGGAAGAAAGCGCCGTGATGTCTGGGAGATTAGTGGATAGGGAACGCTGGAGGACATGAGGGTCACCCTTTGACCAGTTCGGCGTGGAACTGGGCAAAACAATAGCATCTGGTATCAGAAACGAAAAATAGCATTAATACTACAGCGTCACTTTTACCGTCATGCCCGCGAAGGCGGGCATCCAGAACCCCAGTTATATCTAAAAACAAACTGGATTCCCGCTTTCGCGGGAATGACAATAGAAATAAATATCTGATACAATTTAGGATAAATTTCAAATGGTTAGCAATAAAATGTCGCTGTAGCATTAAAAAATGAACAAAAAGCTCACTCGTTTGAAGTCCCCCGCAGCAAGTTACGGGGTATCAAAGGATAACATATTTTGTCATTCCGTGCTTGACACGGAATCCAGAAAAACTGGAGAGAGCCGTGTTTGCAACATATACCGCAAAGTATACAAAGATTACTACCGGTTATATGGGCCAATTAGTTGAATGGCCAGAGATAGTTACTGAGGGCAGGGATATTGAGGATTGCCGAGATATGCTCAGAGATGCTCTCAACGAAATGATTTTGGCCTATCAACATCAAGGAAAAGAAATTCCCTTGGGGCGTTGTTCAATGCTTTTTAAGATACCCCGCTGCTTGCGGCGGGGTAGTTCATTTGAATCTTAATTGGACACTAATGACTAAAAGGAAATCATAATGGATGGCAAATCGCTGGATCTAAAACAGGAAAAAATTGAAAGGCTTAAAGAACTACTGCCTGAGGTTTTTACAGAAGAAAAAATCGACTGGGAAAAGCTGAAAGCAGCGCTGGGCGAGGACGTTGAATTCAAAAACGAGCGTTATGTTCTGAACTGGGCCGGAAAATCCGATGCGTTTAAAGTATTACAGGCCCCGACAACAGCGACACTGGTTCCTGACAGAAATGAGTCAACTGATTTTGATAACACGGGAAATGTTTTCATTGAAGGCGAAAATCTGGAAGTTCTGAAAGTGCTTCAAAAGTCATATTTCAACAAGATAAAAATGATCTATATAGATCCGCCTTATAATACAGGCAACGACAATTTTATCTATCCTGACAAGTTCTCTGAAACAAAAGAAGAATATCTTGAAAGAATCGGGGATAAGGATGAATTGGGATACATGACCAGAGAAGGTCTGTTCAGGAAAAACAGCAAAGACAGCGGCCATTATCATTCCAACTGGCTTTCAATGATGTATCCGAGACTGTTTCTGGCAAGGAATCTGTTGAAAGATGACGGGGTTATTTTTGTAAGTATTGATGATAATGAGGTTCATAATTTAAGATTGTTGATGAATGAGGTTTTTGGGGAGGAGAATTTTGTTGCGACTTTCATCTGGGAGAAACGAACAACGAGAGAAAATCGGCGTGTATTCTCCTTCAACCACGATTTCATCGTCTGTTATGCACGAATAAAGGAGCTTTTCGAGACAAGCAGAGGTTTGCTCCCTATGACAGAGGAAGGGCGAAAGAGATATAAGAATCCAGACAATGATCCACGGGGAGATTGGCAGTCTGTTTCTTTGAACGCTATGGCAGGACATGCAACCCCAGCACAGTTCTATACAATTACCACACCTGGGGGAAGAAAACTCGACCCTCCTCCTGGGCGGTGCTGGTCAGTAACACAATCCGAACTTCAAAGACTCATCGCTGACAATCGCGTCTGGTTTGGGAAAGACGGTAACAACGTGCCTCGGCGAAAGGTGTTCCTTTCTGAAGTTGATGAAGGACTTACCCCGCATACTCTGTGGAAAGCTGCGGAAGTTGGAACGACAGACAATGCGAGCAAAGCATTACTCAATCTCTTCGGTGGTGAGTCTTTGTTCGAGACACCGAAGCCAATTGAATTGGTAAAGCGTATGACCGCTATTTCCACTCAGCATGATTGTGGTGACATCGTCCTCGACTTCTTCGCTGGCTCTGCCACCACCGCTCACGCGGTCCTCGACCTGAACAAACAAGACAACGGCACCCGCAAATTCATTATGGTCCAGCTTCCCGAAAAGTGCGACGAAAAATCCGAGGCTTTTAAAGCAGGTTACAAAACCATTGCTGATATCGGCAAGGAACGTATCCGACGCGTTATAAAAAAGATAAAAGACAGCGAAAACGGTAAGCTCTCTTTTGAAAAAACAAAACAGGATTTGGAGTTCAAAGTATTTAAACTCCAAACCTCAAACTTCAAAATCTGGCGGGGAGACGGCATTGAAAACGGCAGGCAGCTTGAAAAACATTTGCAGCTTCACCTTGATTCTATAAAAAAGGATGCCAGTGAAGAATACATGCTGTATGAACTGCTTATAAAGTCAGGCCGTGATCTGAATTCAAAAATTGAAAATACAGATAATTATTACAGAATAAATGACGGAGAAATGGTTATTGCTATTTCAAAAATTGATGAAAAAATTGTGGACTCAATCCTTGAAGCCAAACCTCAGATATTTATCACGCTTGACAAACTGTTTAAAAACAACGACCAGTTAAAAACCAATACGTTGCTGCAAATGAAGGATGCAGGCATTGAATTTAAGGTGGTGTAAATTATGGCAAGAGCAGATATACTTCTTAGTTTGGTACAGTCAGCCAATCGCAATGATATGGCCTCTTTTCGTAAATCTGTTGAAAGCTTAATTGCAGAAGAACGGGCTAAAAAACATAATATTCTTGCTGATAGGCTATCTACAGCCATTACTGAAAATGGAAATAAGAATAATACTGCCATTCGTTCCAATGGGCCAGCCAAGGATTTGGTTTTCGAAATTGTACCTCAGAAGCAATTTGATGATTTAATAATTGAAGATCAATCCTTAAAAATATGTAAAGATTTAATAGAGGAACAACACAGAGCCGATTTACTCCGGTCTTATGGTCTTGAACCACGCAACAGAGTATTATTAACAGGTTCTCCTGGAAATGGTAAAACCAGTCTTGCGGAGGCCATCGCCACGCACTTAATGTATCCTTTTTTTGTTATTCGTTACGAAAACTTAATCGGAAGCTATTTAGGGGAGACAGCGTCACGCCTCAAAAATGTGTTTAATTATATAAGAACACGAAATTGTGTGCTTTTTTTCGATGAATTTGACACCATCGGAAAAGAAAGAGGCGACACCAAAGAAACAGGTGAAATAAAGCGTGTTGTAAGTTCTTTACTTCTCCAAATGGATAGGCTTCCAAGTTATGTGGTTGTTATTACTGCGAGTAATCACCCGGAGCTTCTCGACCGTGCCGTATGGCGCAGATTCCAATTAAGGTTAAACCTAGAAGTACCAGATAAGTCACAAATTGAACGTTTTATAAAAATGTTCACGAAAAAAACTGGTATCAGCATTGATTATAATATGAAACAACTTACTGAAATATTAAAAGGTCAAAGCTATTCTGATATAGAATCTTTTTGTACGGATGTTTTAAGACAAGCAATTTTGGATCATCAGCAGGATAATACGAAGTCTATAGTTATTGAAAAACTAAAACAATGGCAACAAAGATTTATGACTGATAGCCGGAAAGAGGAAAAATAATATGCCAAGAAAACCTCTTTTAATGTTCCCAGCACCTTCTACCACTGATAGAGTAAAGAAAAAGCAGGGCTTTGGCTCTCCGTCATACCATTTCCCTGATTTTTCAAAACAAAAAGACCGACTTACGCCACAATTTGAAACCATGCTACAGTCTTTTATTGTCGATTCAGCTGATGGACTTGAACCGGAATATGTATTGGTAATTGAGACCATTGGCCAGATTGATGATTTTCAAAGGGCGGTTCGCGCTATTCCCGGCCTTGAATGGCTGGCAGAAATTGATGAAGAAGCCATTGAGCCGAATGAATATTTTTATCAAATTTGTAAAATTGGTAAGTCTCTTTTTAATAAAAAAATCAAACCAATTAATAGAAAGCAATCATCACAACTATGGAATCTGCTTTTAGAAAATGCTTTTATAAATAGGGATGGTTATTTAACAGATAGAGATATTAATGAGTTTGAGGAACTTATACCAGATGAATTTTATGAATATAGTGAAAAAATAATAAAAATTATAAAAGATGAATCTATTGCAGGCCTTACACAGCCATTAAGCGGCAGGCTTTTCCTCAGCATGAGCAACAGGCAGGCCATAGATAACTTACTCAGTTTGTGGAATCAGTGGGATGCTAGCGACAAAAAATTACCGAAGCCATATGGTAAATGGGCTGAAATATTTAAACAAATAAAGACAATAAGAAAATGGGATACGCCGGATCGGTTAAGAGATACCGGTATTATTAATTACTGGAAAGATGAATTAGAATTAAAAAAAGGGACTTCATCAAAAATAACCTTTGAAATTGAACTGTGGTATAGAAATAACTCTGTCCAAAGAAAAGAAATTGAAAATAAAGTTCGTCGACTAATTTTAACGGAAAATGGGAGTATTATAACAGCTTGCGCAATAAAAGAGATACGATTTCACGCCATAAAAGCAGAATTACCACCGGAAAAAATTGAGAGAGTCCTTAAATTTGAATACACTAACGTGTTTACCAGTAACGATGTAATGTTTTTTCGGCCTGTTGGCCAATGCAGAACAGATGTACCAACCGATAGTGTAGAAAGAGATTTTGAATTCGGGAATACAGTTGGTTATCCAATTGCCGCCATACTTGATGGTGTGCCTTTTGCTCGCCACAATCTTCTCGTAAACCGATTATTTTTGGAAGACCCTGATGATTTTGAAAGCAGCTACTCGGCAAATGCCAGAAGGCATGGCACTGCAATGGCTTCGCTTGTATGTCATGGGGAATTGGATGCACAGGAAGAACCACTTACTCGGCCGGTTTATTTCAGACCGATAATGAAACCTGACCCCGATGATTTTGTCAATAATCCACCATGTGAAATTATTCCAAAAGAATATTTCATGGAAGATCTGATTGAACGTTCAGTTCGCAGAATGTTCGAAGGGGATAGCAATGTGCCCGCAGTCGCACCAACAATAAAAGTAATCAATCTTTCAATTGCTGATTCATCAAAGATGTTCTTTAATCAATTAAGTTCTTGTGCAAAATTATTAGACTGGCTTTCCTATAAATATCAAGTTCTTTTTTGTGTCAGCGCAGGAAATATCAACACCGACATTGACCTCCAAAAGAGCATCAATGAATTAAGGGCGCTCTCGAATGATGAGCTATCAACTCTTACGATGTTAAAAATCAATGAAGATATTCGTAACAGGAAAATGTTATCTCCTTCTGATTCCGTAAACTCAATAACGTTAGGCTCTATTCATGCGGATAGAGCAACAGCAGATAATATCGGTAACAGATTTGACATTTTACCAAGCCAGGATCTACCTTCACCAATTTCTGCTCATGGATTAGGTTATAAAAATTCCATAAAGCCGGAGTTGTACATATTTGGCGGAAGACAGTTATACGATGCAAAAGATAACAATCGTTACAGGGTGTCTGATTCAGGATTGGCGCCCGGACAAGGTGTAGCCACATCACCCTCAACAGGCGGTGAAATTAACAGATGCGTTTACACCAGAGGAACAAGCAATTCGACAGCCCTTGCGACACGATCTGTAGCTCAAATTTATGAGATGTTAAACTCATTAATATCTGAAAATAACCTTTTAATTGACGAAAGCAATATCGCCGTCATTCTAAAAACCTTACTGGTTCATGGTTCGTCTTGGACTGAGGGTCATACTATTTTAGAAAACATATTAAAAACCGATAATTCCAGACAACTTAAAAAGACCATCGCCCGTTATCTGGGATTTGGCGTGCCAAATATTCACCGTGTTCTGGAGTGCACCTCTCAAAGAGCAACAGCTATCGGCTTTGGGAAAATAAAAAAGGATGATAAGCATGATTTCCGGTTTCCTTTACCACCATGTTTAAGTGGCATAAACGAAATGAGACGATTAACGATTACTCTGGCCTGGTTTAGCCCTATTAACCCAGCAAACAGAAAATATAGAAAAGCAAATCTGTCTGTTGAACCTCCAAAGAATGATATAGGTGTTGATAGAATAAACGCAGATTGGCAACAAGTCAAAAATGGAACTGTGCAACACGAAGTTTTAGAGGGAAACAAAGTCGTTTCTTATCAGGATGATGATTTTTTAAAAATATCAGTGGTGTGTAGGGAAGATGCGGAAAGTCTTGATGAAGAAGTCCCTTATGGGCTTGCTGTGACATTAGAAACAGGTGAGCATATTGATTTGCCGATTTATGAAGAAATTGAGGCCAGAATAAGCATTCCTGTACAAGTTGAGGAAAAAATTCAGTGAAACTTCATTTCGACCCCAACCACCAGTACCAGCTTGACGCTGTAAAGTCCATAATAGACATCTTTGAGGGCCAGCCTTTAAACCAGGGTGATTTTGGCTTTTCAATCTCTGAAAACGGCCAGCTTTTTAATGAAAATGGAGTCGGTAACAGGATCGTTCTTTCAGAAAAACAGATTCTGAGCAATCTGCAGGAAGTTCAGAAAAAAAACGGGTTCAAAAATATATCCGAAGAACTTGACGGAATGCATTTTTCCGTTGAGATGGAGACCGGCACAGGAAAAACTTATATCTATATCAGAACTATTTATGAGCTGAATAAAAAATACGGTTTTAAAAAATTTGTAATAGTAGTTCCAAGTATTGCCATCCGTGAGGGTGTGTTAAAAAATCTTGAGATTACTTTTGATCATTTTCAAAACCTGTATGACAGAATCCCTGTAAATTTTGATGTATATGATTCCAGAAAGGTTTCCGGTCTTAGAGGTTTTGCATCCGGCAATACGATTCAGATCCTTGTTATTAATATAGATTCATTTGCCAAGGATGAAAATGTTATCAACAGGCCGAATGACAAACTTACAGGCAAAAAACCTATTGAGTTCATACAAAGCGCCAGTCCAATTGTAATTGTTGACGAACCGCAAAACATGGAAACAGAAATCAGGAAAAAGGCTACTGAAAACCTGAACTATTCCTGCACTCTCCGTTATTCTGCCACTCACACCAATCAATATAATTTAGCTTACAGCTTGAACCCTGTAAAAGCATACGATCTTGGACTGGTTAAACAGATTGAAGTTGATTCCATAGTAACTGAAAATGATTTTAATGACGCTTTTATCAGGCTTGAAAAGGTATCTGCTACAAAAACAAAAACATCCGCCAAAATTACAATCGATGTAAACCAAAAGGACGGTGTGGCAAGAAAAACTGTTACTGCAAAAGTAGGAGACGACTTGTACAAACTTTCCAAAAACAGGGAGATTTATAAACAAGGCTATATAATCAACGGCATAGATGTTGAATCGGGACATATTTCCCTGTCCAATGGCGAGGACCTTTTTGTAGGCGACTCTCAGGGCGGCATGACTGATGAATTAATGAAATTCCAGATTGAAAAAACTGTAAAGGAACATTTAATCAAGGAGAAGAAATATAAGGATAAAGGGATTAAAGTTCTTTCTCTGTTCTTTATCGACAGAGTTGCAAACTACAGGCAGTATGATGAGGCCGGAAACCCGGCAAATGGGAAATTCGCAAAATGGTTTGAAGAGTCTTTTAGGGATATCTGTTCTAGATCTGCATATAAGGGGCTGATACCTTTTCCTGTTGAGGAGATTCACAACGGTTATTTTTCACAGGATAAAAAAGGAAAATTTAAGGATACTCAAAAAACCGCAAAAGCAAAAGCGGATATTGATACATTCAAATTGATAATGAAGGATAAGGAAAGACTGCTTAGTACGGAAGAACCTTTAAGGTTTATTTTCAGCCATTCTGCTTTACGTGAAGGATGGGACAACCCGAATGTTTTTCAAATCTGCACATTGAATGAAACCAGATCTGAATTAAAAAAAAGACAGGAAATCGGAAGAGGACTGAGGCTATCGGTTGATCAGTCCGGTTATAGAATTCAGGACCCGGTAATAAACAAGCTCACTGTTATTGCTAATGAAAGTTATGAAGACTTTGCAAAACAGCTTCAGAATGAGATAGAGGATGAGTGTGGTGTTTCATTTAAGGGGAGAATAAAAAACAGGAAAAAAAGAAAAGAGGTAAAATACCGCAAGGGTTTTGAGCTTGATGAAAATTTTAAAAGCCTCTGGGATAAAATAAAGCATCACACAAAATACAAAGTCATGTATGAAACCGGAGAGCTTATTGAAAAAGCATCAAAGGCTCTCAGATACATGCCTGAAATAAAAAGGCCCGTTATAAAATCCACAAAAACATCTGTAAAATTTGATGAAGGCGGGATTAACGGTGATGTTGTTTCAAGCTATTCAACTCTCTGGGATAAGGCATTCCGGATTCCCGACATACTGGCCTATATACAAAGCAAAATCGGCTTGACACGGTCAACCATCCTGAAAATCCTTATCGAATCCGACAGGCTTGATGATGTTATCATTAATCCGCAATTGTTTCTTGATAATGCAGTTTCGGAAATAAAAGAGGTTTTGAATGATTTGATAGTTGAAGGCATTAAGTATGAGAAAATAGGAAATGTTGAATATGAAATGCGGCTTTTTGAGGATTATGAAATACATGTTAATGATTTGACATTTATTATTTCCAAAAGAGAAAAAACAATTTACAGCAACATGATGCCGCTTGACTCCGGTGTTGAATATCAGTTTGCAAAGGATTGTGAAACACGTGAGGATATAGATTTTTACTTCAAGCTTCCGTACTGGTTCAAAATTAAAACACCTATAGGAAATTATAATCCCGACTGGGCTTTGATAAAGAAAAACGAGAAAACAGTCTATTTCGTGGCTGAAACCAAGTCTGCAAATCAGGAATTGAAAACAAGCGAAAAAAGAAAAATAAAATGCGGTAAGGCACATTTTGATGAATTTGAAGGCGTTGAATACAGGCAGATTGCAAAAGTGTCGGATTTGGATTAAAATATTTGGTAATTGATTAACATTGATGCACTCGTAAAAAGTCGTCACTCCAGTGAAAACCGGAGTCCAGAGCCTTCGTAAGTAGTTGAATAGACTGGAATCTGGCTTTCGCCGGAATGACGAAAAATGGTACTTTTCGACTTTTTACGAGTTCAAAACTATGGTGTCAAAGCTTGAATTGTGAATTAAGGAAAGTTTAATTCACAATTCAAGCTTTGACACCAGTTCCTTGGGTGATAAAGAAACAGACAGCACGGAAACGACTAAACCGTTTTCTGCGGATGTTGTGGAATTGGTGCAAGAAGAATCGGCATGAACCCATAGAAGAGCAGCATGACATATTATGTAGCAAACTTCGAGGGTTTTACCAATACTTTGGGGTGCGGAGCAATTATAAGGCGTTGGAGGCAGCGTTCGAATATGCAGAAAAAGCATGGCGTCGCTGGCTCGGACGACGCCACAGGGATGGCTATATAAGTTGCGAAAAGTTTAAGCGTATTCTTGAAAGAGCCCCTCTGCCGCTTCCCAAAATAGTCCATAATATTTGATAGAAAATCGGTGTCATTATGTTGCGACTTTAGTTATGTTGCAAGTTTTGGATATACTTCCCTTTAAATATCAAAAATATATTTTCTTTGCATATAATTCTTCTTCTGATTATATTCTTTAATAAAAAGGGGTTACAAAAACTCGCAACATAA
>JAPVVG010000174.1 GCA_028571455.1 Desulfobacteraceae bacterium
GATCCTGCAACGCAGGAGATGGTGGAAGAAGCGCTGCATATTACAGGGCTATCTTACTTTGCCCAATGTGATGTGTTGAGTGATGTTGCTGGAAAGACATCAAAGGTAATCTGGACAAGGCAGCCTTCCCAGGCATTTGTTTCTCAAGATTTGATAGTGCTCTACTGGTGGGGTGTCCCGTGGACGGTAGAAAGGGGAAGTGTAAATATTGATGTAAAGAGAAACATTGTCAACCCCACCTCCACTACTGGAAACCATGAGGATGAAGTCTCCTGGATGCTCACTACAGGCTCCATAGGCTCAGCGGCAGAGCATGCCATATTTGAGCAGCTCTATGGGGTGGAGTCGGTTTCTACAGAGAAGATATTGACACTGGCTAACAGGTGGAACATCCCCATCTACACCATAGATGACACCAACATCGACCAAATATTGCCCCAGCTCGACACCTTTGACATCGTGAAGGAAAATATAAGAGAGACAGTTGAAATGGGATGGACGGCTGTTGTTCCCCAGAGAAACATCCAGCTTAACCAGTGGTACGGCGCCGGCTGGATAATTATGGATCCGGCCACGGGTTCAGCAGGGTATCTGCTTGCAGGGTATCTGGTGTCTGGAAGCGAACTTATTATAGGTGGTGGGAGTGGAACAGACGTAGTGCATATAGATACAGACCGCATCATCGATTTGCTGAACCAAGTAGATCCTACGCTTGGGGCATTGGTTGGTATTGCAGGGCCTGGGGCCGAGCTGGTGCATCTGGCTGCTTTTACCATTGCTTCTCAGACAGTGGTAGGGGCTATTATCGTAGGAGCAGTTGGCTTAAGTATGGTTGCTTCAGCCATTGTTATTGGGTATCTGTACTACCGCTACCGTGTAAGACATTCATCGAGTATCTTCCGAAAGAGATGGTTTGCCTTAAAGTCTCCAAGCATAGTAGCAGTATAGTTATATGATCAAGAGGGTGTGGTTAACTCAACTACCCCCTTAATAGTTTTGCTTTGTGGCTTATGGCGTTTCAAAGGCACTATATTACAAAAACGATCCACTTGATAGCAGGAATTTTTTTAATCGTGTATGCGCTGAGTATAGGAGTAAATCACTTTTTTCAAATCTGGGGATTCGGTATAGGGTTGGGTTGTGGAATGGTATCGATAATTATTATACTTCTGAGATACAGGTTGCCATTGATTTTCTCTCTTTTCTCGTACCTTTTACTAGTCCTAATTTCATTTAGCCATTTTTCATTTTATATGGTTAACGAAAGGATAACAAAAGGGTACATTCTTCTTTATCTGGGAATTTTCCTTTTGATCCTTATTGCCATTATGGTTACCTTATCAGCTTTTCCCTTAGGAAGAACTGTTTTTACTTATGGCCATCCTAGCCGATACATCTATGGTGTGTTTTTGAGCGTGTTAATATATGGGTATGTCGGTTTTCTCCTATTTTCTGTGGTTGCACCAGTTTATGTACCACATTATATCCCAGGGTATCATGATGTGTTTGTTTTTCTAATCTGGTCTATTCTTATGTGGTCTTTCTTACTGCTTCTCCTCCTAAAGGTTGATAATAAAAAAATTAAAGAAACTATTCAGAATAGAAATTTACGAACATTTGATGCAAAAAAACAGATTACATTAGGATATACTGCTCTTATAGGATTATCAACCTTCTTCGAGGCCTTCCGTGGCCTGTGGTGGATCTGGTTTGGAACAGCTATGTGGATCAGCCTTATGTCTATAGGTCTCTGGAAGATATGGAAGCATGTCTTTGATGTGCCTGAAACAAAGGAGAAACATATGGCAAGCAGCCCACCTTAACCTTAACCCTTTACCTTGTATAATGCAGGTAGCGAGCAAATGGATGAGAAATTTATAACATCAGCTGGTTGGGTTGGATTGTGCTTTTGGGGCCTTATCTTCACTCTTTTCCTCTTTTGGCGTACCTTGGGCAGGTATCTTTTGAGGAAGGAGATGGCGAGTAAAAAGAAGAAACAAAAGTTAGGAAATAGAACTGCCCCGCCCCTTTCAGCCCAAAGGAAAGCTTTCATGAAACAGACCCAATGCTGTAATAAAATTGCCAACTATATTTTAAGTATCCTTCTTATCTTTTTTTCTTTATCTATGATTTTTATCTCTATTAAGAACTTTCCTGCAGATCGAAACATCTTTGAGCTTTACGGTCTCATATTGGTGTGTCTCCTCATTCCAGCGTATTTTGGTATCCATTTAGTAATTTCTATTACCAATGATATATTGAAAAGGACGGAAGAATTGGAAAAACTTTAGCGGCACGGATTTAGGAAAAACAACGGGGTCACATCTTAAATATTAACTATTTAAAGTGGATATTTAATATTTAAGATGCGACCCCGGGCATTTGCGACCCCGGGCATTTCCAATTGAAGTTATAATTATTTTTTGTAGATTCTTAACGGGCAGCAGGAAGCGATTCTATCAAAATCAGCATCGTTGTGGAGCAGAAGCAATTGATTCTCAATCGCTGTTTGGGCAATGATACAATCTGCGGTTTTGCGAATGGTTATTCCCCGTTTGCGGCATTTCCGGTGGAGTTGAGCTGCCTTGATATAAGAATCTATTCCATTAAGGGGATAAACCGGAAAATTAAGAAGGTGTTGCAGGGCTAATTTGAAGTCTCTATCTTGTTTAAAACCTTGAAGAGCTTCTGTCAGAATGTATTCCGAAATACAAACCTCCTCCTCTGCTTCAACAAGTTCTTCAAGTAAGTCAACAGTCAATGTATTGATCCCGTTGAAAAAATTTATCCAGACAGACGTATCAACTAATATCATCAAACCGCATGCTCCTCATCTCATCTAAATTTCCTTCCCAGTGAAGTTTCCCTTTCAATTTAAGAATTTCTTTTCTCTCCTTTCGCTGAACGAGTTCTCTGAGAGCAATATCTATCAGCTTTTTTTTGGTCTTTATTCCGGTATATTTCATGCCTTTTTCAACGAGGTTATCATCAAGCATAATGTTAGTTCGCATATTTCCACCTCCCTATACACCTTTTAGTATAGTTAAATGTGTACGTCAAGTGCGTATATTAGTAAATTCCTGCCATACCCAAGCCATAACCATGAGAGCAACGGAAAATGGGTTGATATTGTGCAACTGATTTAATAGGCATTTAGCGTTAATTTGGCAAAAAAGGGGACAAAGGCCCTGTATTTGGTTTAATTTATTGATTTCGGCACCTAATATAGTGTAGTAAATTTGTGACTACTTACGTAGTCAGGCCGAAGCTGTTTAGACTGAAGGCTGAAGGAGTCAGAAGAGCACGATTGCCGTACTGTGGCGGAAATATCTGATTCTTGCGCCAAACATGGCTTCAAAATGCGCTTTTTCCTAACAGTCTTCAGCCTTCAGCCTATCCACCTGAGTAGTTACGTAAATTTCATAGCTATCATGTGATCTATTTCATTGCGGTTCTTATAATAAACAGATTATGATAAAAATCTAAAAATGGTTTTTATGTGCGGCTGTCAATATTATGAAAAGAAAACATCGCATAATAAAAATATCCTTGTTGCTGATAATCGTGTTTATAAGCCTTTATCTTATCGGATGCGTAGCTGTTGGCAAAAAAACTGCAATTATTTCCGATATTAAAATAGCCTTCAAGGGAACTTATGAGGTTGATCCATACATGGAAAAGCATATGCCGCGGACTGTTGCGGTTCTTCCATTTATTGATGAATCAAAAAGCCAAAAGGGTGCTGAAGTTGTGCGCAGAGGTTTTTATAACCATGTCAGCTCCCTTCCATATAAAGATATGGAACTGTTCCGTGTTGACCACCTGCTCAGAAAAGCAGGACTTGGCGATCCTGTTGACGTGCACAAAACACCGCCCGAGAAGTTTAAGGAGATCCTCAACGTAGATGCGGTTATTTTTGGAACCATTTCAAATTTTGATAAACTTTTTGCCGGTATTTATTCTCAAGTCTCTGTCGGGGCTAAAATAAAGATGTACGATACCCAGGGACATTCTCTGTGGACAGGCAAGCATGTAGCACGCATACACGAGGGCGGCATTTCCACCACCCCTGTAGGCATTGTTGCTTCAATTATTGCTGCTGCCATGAACATGAGAGATATACAACTGCTTAGAGCATGCGACGATCTTTTCAGAGATATGGTCAAAACAATCCCTGCAATGAAATATGCCGAAGCGCTCCGAAAGCCGCTTATTGAGATGTTGGCACAGGATTCAAAAGGAGAACCCAGGAAAGCCGGTGACATAATCAGGGTGGCATTAAAAGGGGATTCAGGAATGCAGGCGTGGTTTGATATGGGCGGTTTTAAAAAAGGTATTGACATGGAGGAGGTTGAACCAGGCGGATATGTGGGATCTTACAGGGTAGTGCCGGGAGACAACATAAAGGATATTGTTGTTACAGGGTATTTATCCGATGATGCGGGTAATACAACAAGCTGGGTTGATGCAACCCGGACCGTAACCCTTGATACAACTCCGCCAGATGCCCCAAAAAATGTGATAGCCACCGGTCGTGATAACACTGTTTTATTAAGCTTGGATAAAAACACAGAGGATGATCTTGCAGGGTATATAGTTTACAGGAGCGATACTCCGCTCAGCGGTTTTAAGAAGATAGGACAGACCGAGTTTGCCGAGTTTGAAGATAAAAATGCAATAAATTTAAAAGCCTGTTATTATAAAATTTCGGCTGTTGACATAGCTTGGAATGAAAGCAACAGGGAGGGGCCTGTTACAGGCACGGCAGTTCCACCGGGTCCTACTTATGTAAAAGGTAAATTAGAAAAGAATACAATATGGTATGCTGGAGCAAGCCCATATATTATTGAAGATACAGTAATTGTTTCGGAAAGATGCTCTCTTTTAATCGAGCCGGGCACAATAATTAAATCCAGTGAAAGCGGCCTGATTATTAGAGGCGGAATAATTGCAAGCGGCAGCAAAACCCAGGTAATTACCTTTTTATCGGTCAATGAAAGTGTTGGGGAGAGTGTTTGGGAGGGGATTACATTTGACAGTGTTAAGGGCGATAAGAATCTGCTTGCATTTTGCCGGATCAAAGATGCAGCCATAGGGGTTGAAATTAAGTCATCATCGCCGGAGATCAGAAACTGCGAATTTGTAAAAAATGATATCGGCATTAAAATTATCGGAGGTTTTTCAAATCCACAACTAAAAAAATGCATAATTCACGACAACAGCTCTACGGGCATTGAGATTATAGATGGAGCAAGAGTTTCCATCACAAACAACCGCGTAAAAAACAATAATGCAGGGCTGTTGATTCAGGATGCAGGAGAGGTTTCAGTAAAAGGGAATTTAATAATTAACAATAAAGGCTGTGGCATTGTTGTTAAAAACAGCCAGGCAGTAATTTCAAAAAATAATATTTATGATAATGTTCCGTCCGATATGAAGGGGGCCTTCCATGGCAAAGCCGCGGATGCCGATGATAACTGGTGGGGTAAAGCTGACTGGCATGTGCTTTTGTCCAATACAACCGGGCGGATAAACATCAAAACAATTCTCGATAGTCCGTATCCTGATGGAAAATCGAATGCCATTCCGGTTATAACGGAAAATCTTGGCGGACGGATTGATACTGATTCTATCCTTGCATTCTCTGACAGCCCTTACAGGGTAACAAATGATCTGATACTGGATAACGGTGCAACACTTTATATTCAGCCCGGTGTTATGCTTTTGTTTGACAAGCAGTTTTCGATTATAACAAAAAACGGCGGTGTAGCTGCCATGGGAACAAAAGACAACCCGATTATATTTACTTCTTCCGGCTCTTCCCCTTCGCCCGGAGATTATAGAAATGCTGTATGTTTTTCAGAACCAACCAAAGTCAGCAGTTTTTTCAGATACTGCAAATTTGAATATGCAACAACAGCTATTGATGTTAGCTATGGAATGCCTGAAATTGCATACTGCCATATTGTAAATAATTCTCAAAGCGGCATCCGGTGTGGAAACGATGCCAGGCCAAGGATATTATATAATACGATTGCAAAAAACTTAGGGACTGGCGGAATAGAATGTGTCGGCATGGCAAACCCAAAAATTCATCACAATAACTTTGTGGAAAATGCTGTGGCGATTCAATCTTTTTCAACCATTTATATTGATGCCCGTCATAATTTTTGGGGCAAGGTGCCGCCTGACAATACAGTGATATGGGGCGAAAATATAAATATAAAACCCTGGCTCGAAGCGCCTGATATGGATGCATTTTTATTAGGGGATTAAATGGATAGAAGAACCTTTATAAAGCTTTTAAGTCAAAGCGCCTTTGTTTCATACGGCTTGCTGACGTGCCCGGTTTTAGGGTGGTCCAAGAGTGCATTTGATTTGGCGCTTGAAGGCCAGGACTTGATCCAGAAGAAAGATTTTTCTAAAGCAATTAAGGCGCTTCAAGAGGCCGTGCGCATAGATCCGGAAAGCGACTGGGCTTTTGGTCTTCTTGGACGGGCACATCTTGGACTTGGACAAAAAGCAGAAGCTGTTGCTGGGTTCAGAGAGGCGGTGCGCCTGAATCCGGCAGATACATATTCCCGAATGATGATAGAAATTATTACCCAGAATCCGATACCGAAACTGGAAAAAAAGAAAAAACCGCTTACTTCTCTTGAAAAGGAGGCAATGCATGAAGAGCAGGACATACTTAAAAAACTGCGTGCTGAAAAAGGGCTGGGTTACAAAGTAAAACGGGTTGTTATTGATGCGGGTCACGGTGGATTCGATCCAGGCGCTGTAGGGAAAAGCGGGCTGAAAGAAAAAGAGGTAACCCTGGATCTTGCGATAAAGTTGCATGAAAGACTAACAAGGGAGGGGGAAATCAAATCCTTTCTGACCAGGACAGGCGACTATTATATTCCGCTTAGCGCAAGAACTGTTACTGCAAATCAATTTCAGGCAGATCTGTTTATCAGCATACATATCAATGCAAACAAAAACAGACAGCCCAGCGGTTCGGAAACATATTTCTGTTCGGAAAAGGCTTCAAGCGCAGAGGCTGAAAAGGTAGCAGAACTGGAAAATTCGGTGCTTAAGTATGATGAAACCTACAAGAAAAAACATGGTTATATAGATATTGAAGAGATTTTGTTTAAGTTTGAACAGAAGCTTAACTGGAGTGAAAGCGGAGAGTTTGCAAAAGCTTTTCAGGCGCGTTTTAAAAAAAGGCTGCCGCTGAAAAGCAGGGGGGTTCATTCAGCTAATTTCTATGTTTTGCGTCGGGCTAAAATGCCTGCAATACTTCTTGAAACAGGATTTATATCCAATCCTGATGATGAAGCAATGTTAGAGCAGCCTGCTTTCAGAGAAAAGATTGTGGATGCAGTTGTGAGGGGGCTTGTGTGATGATTTATGATTGTCGATTTATGATTGTCGATTTAAAAGATAGAGCGAATCCCGCCCAGGCGGGACATCAATCATCAATCATCAATCATCAATCATCAATCCAAAGAGGTCAGAAGTTATATGTTATCTTTGCTGTGTTGCTGTTTTTTTGTTTTACGGGTGTTGTTGCGGCAGCAGATGTAAATGAACTCATCTTCCAGGGGGCTGATTATCATTACAAGGGGAATCTGGATAAGGCTATAAACAAGTTTGAAAAAGCAATAAAATTTGATCCCGGAAATGAATACGCACATAACCAGCTTGGCATTCTGTATGGGAAAAAAGGCAGGTTTGACAAGGCTTTCAGAGAATTTTCAATTGTTGCAGATATAGACAGACAAAATACTTTTGCGCTTTTGTGGCTTGGCATTCTTTACCTGCGTGAAGGGGAAATGAACGAAGCGTTTGAAAAATTTAACAAAATAATTAAAATCGATCCCAATAATGCTGACGCATACTATTTTCTTGGCACAATATACAATTTCAGGCATAATCCGGCCATGGCAATAGAAAACTTAAAAAAAGCAAGAGACGCCGATTCAGGAGAAGCAGACACCCATTTCAGGCTGGCAAAAGCTTTTCATAATGTAGATATGATTGTAAATGCATTACTTGAATACAACAGGGCGCTTAAAATCAAACCTTCATATACAAAAGCGTTTAATGAAATTGGATGGATTTACTATAATACAGGGAAAAAAGAGGCCGCCATAAAACAGTGGGAAAAAACTCTGAAGATAAACAGCAATGACAGGGACGCTATTCTTAACCTTGCCAAGGTTTATAACGATTCTGCCTGGGATGCTTTTATATCAGGGAAAAGAAAGGCTGCTTTAAGCTGCTGGCAAAAAACGCTTAATATAAATCCAGGCAATAAAGCAGCAAAGTATTATTTGAAAAAGTATGATGCACCTGTAA